>NZ_JAVJNP010000224.1:0-15239 GCF_040217205.1 Coleofasciculus sp. A1-SPW-01
GAACAGATCAAGAAATATGTCGAACAGCAAGCAACTCCAGAATTATAAGGATTCGCTGTCGCTCAGTTTTATACTGGTCGGCATTCCCCACCCGTTAACCCTACGGGTATAACGGGCGACCCCTGCCGACATTTAGTTGGGGAAAGATGGGGAGAGATATAAACAAGAGTCAACTCAAAACTTCCCCAATCCCCAGTTGCCGGGAGATCAGGGGATTTGCCTAAATATCTTGCCAAACTCCCGCCATCGATGCTATGGTATATACGGTTGATTTTCGGTAGAGTAAGCTTGTTTCGATTTTTTCGATTTCGATTTTGTCCGCAGGCACTTCTCCGATGTAACTCGCTACAGGTTCAGTAAAAAGGAAGTGCCTTATGTCTATTTACGTTGGTAATTTGTCCTACGATGTCACTCAAGAGGATTTGACGGAAGTATTTGCAGAATACGGTAGCGTCACTCGCGTGAGTGTACCAAAAGATCGTGAAACCGGACGTCCACGAGGGTTCGCTTTTGTGGAGATGGAGTCTGAGTCTAACGAAGACAGTGCTATTGAAACCCTTGATGGTGCTGAATGGATGGGACGATCAATGAAGGTTAACAAAGCAAGACCACGGGAACGAAGCAATGGGAATCGCGGTGGCGGCTATAACCGTGGCTCTTTTTAACTAGCGAGGGGTTTGGGGAGCTATAAGTCCCGAACTGTACCCGTGAGGTCAGTGTTGGGATACATGGACTCCCCAACTTCGGGGCATTGAACCCCTACTCAGAGGATGTCATGTGTGTCATACTGATATCACTACACTCCATGAGAGCGGTGATATATATAAATCGCGCCTTGTGAAAAAACTTGTTCACCGTTATAGCATTAAATGTTTAGCGGTGGGAGTGTCAAAAGCTGATTTCCTTATTTTTCCCTGAAATTTAGGAACGATAAGGAATTAAGTTATTATGGCTTTTGAAATTTGAGGGCAGGTAAATGTCTGCCCTTTTTGTGTTGAGCTTCAAAGGAGATAAGCATGGCTCAAGTTATTATTGGAGAAAATGAAGGAATTGAATCTGGACTTCGGCGATTTAAGCGCAAAGTATCTCGTGCTGGGATTTTCTCAGACATGAAGAAGAACCGCTTTTTTGAAACTCCCTTAGAAAAGCACAAACGCAAGGAAATAGCCAGACACCGACAACAACGCAGATATCGCAAACGGCGGTAAGAAATTGCTGATGTTCTTGACCTTTTCCCCTACGTTAGTACGGCTTCGCAGACTTTAAAAGTCAAGAGCTTTCCCTCAAAGGTTGTGAAGGGTCAAGTGTAGGGGCGGGTTTAGCTACTCAGGTAAGCGGGTTAATGATAACCTCTCAAAAAAACCCGCCCTCAGTAACGTATTCGTAGGAGTGTTCGCCTCTCCCTGAGTTATTTAACCGATGTTTTAACGTATCTATGGAACTCGCAAGGTAACTCGAATCGTTCCAGTAACAGATTCTAAAGTAGACCAGCCTAAGAGCGATCGCCGAATTGGATCGACAATGGTGGTATCCTGTAAGGTTGACTCGATATCCTCAAGGATCACTCGTTGAACCGCGCCATCGCGAATCTGTACCTCAAAGATAATTTCACCCGTGAAACCCTCTGGGAGATTGAGGTATTGTAAATGTTGAGTCAAAGACGCGATCGCATTCTCTTCTTGTTCCGGTTCTAATCCTTCAATCTTCACTACTGTAAGTTGAGGTGAACCTTGGCTAGTTACGTCAACAGAATCTGACTCAAGTAGAATTTCCCCACCGCCTCTAGTTCCCCCAGCTTGTCTACTCAGCGGTATCATCCCAGAGGGGGCAGGTGCAAAGTTAGCAGTTCCACTCATATTCATGACATCATCCGTACCAAAAATTCCTTCATAACTTACCCCTTCTGGTAATTCCACCGGAACTTGTACCCGTCGTCGCGTTCCATCGGGTTCCACCCGCACTTCTTCGCTTACCGCTACAAATGCCGTATATTGCGATAACAAGTTATAATTTAACGCCGTCTGCGTCACCGCCTCCACACCCGACGTAGTTTCACCGCCAAACATTTGATTCATCAAGTCTTTGATCCGGGCGCGTCCCCACAATTGAGCAATCGCCGGATTATCGCTACTCTGATCAAAATTCACCGATAGGGTTTGTTCGTACCGTTGACTACCCGCCGTCATTCCAGTAATCTTAATCGTGCCATTGCGACGGTCTGGTTTTCGTCCCAATAAAACCAAAGGCTGATTGGCAAATAAATCAGGTGCGGCTAGGGGATAGATTTGCGCCGATGTCCCCTCTCCTTGCCAACTTACCCGAATATCCGTTAATACTGGATTATTAATTTGGCGGGCGAATGTTTCCGCCACCTCCTGTGTGGGTTCATCCTGACGAATAATTTTGGCTGTACCCCGCCCCACTTCAGCTAAACGGTTCAGCAAGAAGCGATTCACCGAACTCCCGACACCGAAACTATAGAGACGATTACCGGGTTTGAGTTGTCGTTGTACCTCAGCAATTACCTGCGATTCATTACCAATATAGCCATCAGTGAGTAATACCACACTTCGCAGGCGATTCGGTGCAGATGGGGGGAAGTTTAACACCGCCCGTATCCCATTCATTAATTCTGTACCGCCATTTGCCTGCAATCCATTAATATAGTTCAGTGCCTGAGTGCGATTTGGGGCAGTATTGGCTAATGGTTGCGGTGAAAGCTGAGTCGTCGTATTGGCAAAATCGATAATCGTAAACGTATCGTCCGGATTCAACCCATTAATAAAGCGGCGCATCAATTCCTGGGACTTCTGCAACGGTTCACCGCGTTGAGAACCCGATGTATCCATGAGAAAGACGACATCCTTGGGGACAATTTCATCAGGGCGATAGTCTAAGGCGGGGATGAGGTAAAGGACAAAATGTCCACCCTGTTCATCAGCTTGGGAAAGGATAGTGGCTTGCGTGCGATCGCCTGCGACTTGATAGCGTAAAATTAGGTCTTTGTTGGGAATTGTGTCTTCCCCACCTAACTGTACCTGTACGGTTTCACCTCGGCGTTGGGTGCGAATCTGATGGGAGGGAGAACGCACATCCTGAATCGGTACACCAGCATTAATCTCTACGGTTACATTAATATCATGTCCCGAACGAGTTCCCGGCTTGAGAACTGGGGGAGTAATGCGGGAGGCGTCGGGGACTTGGTTCGTATTTCCACTATTATCCATGGGAGTACCCGGAATATAGCGGGGTCCGACAACCATGGGAAACACAAATTCATAGTCACCGCCCTGAAATTTTAGGCTATCGGTGTAGCGAATTGTGACATCAATCTGTTCTCCGGGTTTGATATTCGCCAGAGACTGGGTAAAGATATTTGCCCGTTCTTGTTCTAGGAGTCCCGCCGTTCGTCCTTCCTGACGCGCCTGTTCGTAAATGGCTTGGGCTTCTTCGCTTTTTTTAATCTCACCTTTAATCGTGCGATCGCCGATTTTAATCTCCATATCATACACCGCCGCCTCATCAGGCAAGGGGAAGACATAGACGGCTTCTAAGGGTTCCGCAAAGGGGTTTTCAAAGGTCTGTGTTACTTCAACTTGAGAGACATTTCCCGTAACTTTGGCATTCACCTCGGTATGCTTGAGGGGAAAGACTTGCTGTTGTCCCTCTTCCGATTGAACGTATAACCCGCCAACCGGAAGTTCTTGCTGATTGTTGGCGAGAGTTTGGCTAATTACCCGTGTCGGTATCTTAGCCGGAACTTGAGCTAAGGTTATCGGAACAACTACGAAGATACCACTTAGGCATAAAGTTATGGGTATAGCCTCGACAAATTTCATACACGTCTCATTAAAAAAGTTTGGAAAGTTTATGTAGTTTATGTAGGGTGGGCAAGAGTTATAAAATTCAAAATGCTTATCGTATCGTTCGTTGCTCTTACCCACCACAGCAGTACTTTAAGCTGATTACCAGTAAGGCAAGATATGAGTATAACTTAAAAGAGTTGGGAGTGCGAGAGTCTTAAGTTGTGACTATCGGGTAATCCAGACTGATAACAAGGATGGAAAGTTTCGCCACATCTACTCATCCTCCTGATCAAATAATTCTAACAAACCCACTGTACCCACAAAGAATGTATAAGTTCCATAGACGATGGGTGTCTTTTGTCTAGAAGGCGCATAAGCCGCCGCGATAATCGCTTCCACTAAATGAATGGTAACGGCAAAACGCCCCAGCCAAAAAACGGGTTCCAGGATTGTGGGGACACTCAGATCACTGAATAAAGCATAAATATTCCAGAGTTCTAGTGCAATTGCGCCACTGATCAGACTGGTGGATATAACTTTTATGGCGTTGAAAAAATTTTTTTTTGTTTGATGGACTTTAACTGCATAATTTAGAGTCAAGCGTTTTGAACGTTCATTAGCTTACCACAAAACTTCCTGAATATTTCCTGGTTCTGCCGCTAGGTTAAGGATTGTAAGGATTGTGGCGATTAGTGGGATTATCGGGATTGTAGGGGCGAGTCGCTGCTCAAATGTGGTGGTGTCTCCAATTAACTTGTCTCGACTCGCCCCAGTCTAATGTACGCAGTGTCAGATAATTACCAATATTTAATCTAGGGCGACCCAATAAAATTAATAAGTTGGTTCTGTCAATTTGTTCAGTGGGTTGCCCCTACAGGTTTTGCTGTTAATTTGTAATATTTATTCCAGAATTTATGTGGTAAAACATATTTTTTCGTCAATTTAAAAGAGGTATTTACCTTTAATTATCCATACCTAATTCAGGGCGACCCGATAAAATTAATCGGTTGGTTGTGTCAATTGGTGCAGCGGGTCGCCCCTACAGAGTTTACTTTTAATTCCCGATACCTGATGCAGGGCTATCTGATAAAATTAATAGGTGGCTGGCGTGAATTTGTGCAGCGGGTTGCCCAGTGTTTGTGTTTCATTAGAGACAAAGGATGAGAGGAAGAGATTACCATGTCTAGCCGTAATAACCGAATAGGAGAAGTTTTATTGAAGCCAATCATAAGCGTTCTGATTGGTCAAGACAAACTTCAGTTCTATGAAACCATTGATTGGCAAAAGCAAAGTGAACGTTTCCGACAAACCAATCTCATTTATCCCGACTATTATAGCCAGCCCAACTTTCATGGTATTGAAGGCGGCTATCTTAATCCTATAGCAGCTATCACCTATGATACTGTGACAGCTTATGCTTCCCCACCCAATGAAACTCGGATTCGCGAACAGTTAATAACGACTATTGAGAATCAGCCCAGTAGAATTCTCGATCTCGGTTGCGGTACGGGTTCGACAACATTGATGTTAAAGCAGGCGTTTCCGGAAGCCGTTGTTATCGGATTGGATTTGTCTCCGTATATGCTGATTGTGGCAGACTACAAAGCAGAGCAAGCAGGGTTAGATATACAATGGCAGCATGGTTTAGCTGAAGCTGCGGGTTTTGATGATGCTTCGTTTGATTTAGTCACAGTCTCCATGGTATTACACGAAACGCCACCCCAGATTTCTCAGTTAATTGTACAAGAATGCTGTCGCTTGCTGGAACCTGGAGGACAATTGATTATTCTGGATGGAAATCAACGGAAACTTCGTTATGCTCACTGGTTGATAGAACTCTTTCGAGAACCTTATTCAAAAGACTATGCTGCTCATCGTGTCGAAGATTGGATGATAGCGGCTTTTTTTATAAGGGTAAAAACTGAATATGTGGGATGGATTAATCAAATAACGTCTGCAATTAAGCCAATAAGACAAAGTTCTAGGGCAGATAATATGAATAACTTTTAGTTGTGGATAGGATATAAGGGTTCCTTGTTAAAGCCTGATTGACAATCCGAAAATATATGTCAACAAAAAACGCCGGATACTGGATTTAAAAGCTTGAACTTCAAAAACATCCAGAGAAGAGGGTATTACAAAGAGACTTATCGTTCTGATGAAGAAATAGCCTACGAAAATTTCCCTGGTGGGGTGTACAGTTGCTCCCGGTTTTGATTTTAATGATTTTGAGTTAGGCAAACGAGAGGAATTAATCAAGCGTTATCCCCAAAATCAGTCTCTGATTGAAAAAATGACACAAATTTAACAAAAATTCAAGGCACGATGACAACCATTGAATGGATTCAGGCACTACTAGGACAACGCTTAGAGCCTTTAGTCTTTGCGATTACCAATCTCGGTTCAGAATATGCCTACATCGCCTTCCTCACCCTCTATTACTGGTTAATTGACCCATGGACAGGTCGCCAGTTAGGTTTATTTCTAGGGATTAGTTATGGGTGTAATACAATACTCAAAGAACTATTTGACATACCTCGTCCCTTCGAGTTAAATCCGGACATCGCTTCTGCTGACGCGATCGCGACGAGTGAAAATGCCTCTTTTCCCAGTGGACACGTCCAAGGTTCAGCAACCTTTTGGATTTACTTATCGTTACACCACCACCGCCTATGGTTATGGGTATGGAGTCTAATTCTGCTCCCCTTAATTGCCATATCACGCCTCTACTTAGGGGTTCACTTTCCTCTCGATGTAGTCGCCGGATTAATTGTAGGTATTCTTTTTGCGGGGATAGGTACAGTCTGGTCTATTCCAGTTAAACCGAGGTTTATTGTTCGGGTTACAGTTGTCATCCTGACGTTTTTTATCGCCAGTTTATGGGAACCTTTAGCGCGTTCTTTAGGAGTCATTACAGGATTTTTTCTCACCCAACCTAAGTTTACACCACCCTCCACTTGGAAAAGGCGATTGATCTTGGGCGGAATCGGTTTAACCTTAGTCTTAACCCTTTTTATCGGTTCAAGATGGATTTTAGGGGACTGGCGAAATCAAGGATGGGTTAATTATTGGCGCTATAGTCTCCTTACCCTATTTGCTACTGAGATTGTACCTAGACTACTTCATCGCCAAACGGGGTAAATGGTACAGGTAATATTTGGGTAGATTTTATGATTAAATTGGGCGCACGGAGCGTGCGCCCCTACAGTTTTTTGCTATAATTCTAATCCATCACTATTAGCTATGCCACACCCGATTTAATTCTAAAATCTATTTCCCTAGTTTAGCTGTATGATTCCATTAGGTGGAATGGTACTGAAATTTTGGCTGGTGGGCAATGCCCACCCTACGGTTTATCTAATTTGGTCAAAAACTCGCTGCTAAATCCTACAGAATTATAGGGAAAGAAACCAATACAATTAGGGGCTTTAGCCCCTAATACAAACTGGTATCCGTAATTTCACCGAAGGATTACCCGCCATCCTCACAAAATTGGGTACTTTCTCGGTCAACAGTTTGCCTAAAAGTGATGAAAATTAAGGAAACCATCCCTGTATAACCGCTTCTAGGATAAGACTTCTCATGGGCAATCCCGTGCAGCATACAATAATTCAAGCTGACCCTAAATGGCAAGCTTTTTTCCATTACTCAGCCGATCTCTTCTGTATTATCGAACCTGACGGCAGGATTGGACAACTCAACCCCGCTTGGTGCAAGGTTTTGGGGTGGACGCCGGAAAAAGTGCGATCGCGCCATTGGATTGAACTTGTCCATCCAGAGGATGTTACCGCCACGCTGACGGCGTTAGCCACGAAAGCGGTTCCTGTTTCCTTTCGTAACCGTTATCGCCACCGTGAGGGGAACTACCACTGGCTAGAGTGGACATTGAACTACGATGAGGCGGGATATGGGTATGCTGTCGCCAGAGAAATTACCGATTCACTCCCCAGAGACTGTGAATTGGATCGCTTTTTCAATATGTCCGTTAATCTCATGGCGATTGCGGGAAGCGATGGGTATTTCAAACGAGTGAATCCCGCCTTTGAAAGGGTTCTCGGCTATCCCCTAACGGAACTTTTAACTCAACCCTTTCTAGAATTTGTCCATCCCGATGATCGCGTCGCTACCTTAACTGAAATAGAAAAACTGGCGACGGGTACGACATCCATTCAATTTGAGAATCGCTATCGCTGTCAAGATGGTTCCTATCGCTGGTTAGCTTGGAATAGCGCCTCATTTCCGGCTAAAGGGTTAATTTATGCGGTGGGACGCGATATTACCAAACAGAAGCAGACTCAAGCCATTCTTCAAGAGACTCAAGAACGGTATGAACTGGTAGCAGAAGGATCAAATGATGGACTTTGGGATTGGAATCTGCTAACCGATCAGGTTTACTATTCTCCCCGTTGGAATCAAACCTTAGGGTATCACGTCGATGAAATTTCCGATCGCTTTACTGAGTGGTTGAATCGGATTCATCCAGGCGATCGGGAACGGGTATTGGCGACATTTCAAGACTATATTGACGGATTAACCCCCAGCTTAGAACTCGAACACCGCCTGCTGGATAAAGAGGGGAATTATCGCTGGATTTTGTCCCGTGGCGCGAGTTTACGCGATGCTAACGGTAAGCCTTATCGGATTGTTGGGTCAAATCGGGATATTAGCGATCGCAAACGTACCCTGTCTACATTGCGGCTGACTCAAGAACGCCTGCGTTATCTTCTTTCTCAGAGTCCGGCGGTACTCTATAGTCGCCAGGTTTCCGGAAACTATGGCGTCACGTTTATGAGTGATAATACAGCAACTGTCGTCGGATACTCTGCCCAAGACTTTATCACAAACCCGCCGTTTTGGGTCAACCATCTTCACCCCGAAGATGTTCCCCGCGTTTGTGCCAATTTGCCCAAAGTTTTTGACACAGGACATCATGTTTATGAATACCGCTTCTTACACCAGGATGGCACTTACCGCTGGATGCATGATGAACTGAAACTGATTTATGATGAAGCCGGGAACCCCTTAGAAATGGTCGGCTTTTGGACGGATATTACTGAAAATAAACACGCCGAACTTATCCTCAAGCAACAAACCAAAGCCTTACAAGACGCCCATCAACGCTTGGGATTTCATGTGGAGAATTCTCCCTTAGCTGTCGTGGAATGGGATAACCAGTTTCGGGTGCAGCGTTGGTCAAAACAAGCGGAAGAAATCTTTGGTTGGACGACGTCGGAGGTATTCGGAAAGCGTTCAGGTGATTGGCAGTTTATTTATCCCGACGATATTGAAATTGTCCGCCAAGAAATGAGTCAGTTACTGGATGGGAGTACCTCCAGTGTTGTCTACCAAAATCGCAATCTGACCAAAGATGGCAGGGTAGTGATTTGTCAATGGTACGAATCAGTTCTCCTTGACGAATCCGGTAAAATGGTCTCAATTTTATCCCTAGTACAAGATATAACGGAAGCTAAACAAACTGAAACAGCCTTGCGCCATAATGCCGAAATGCTGCGGCTACTTCTAGAATATACCCCCGCCGCGATCGCGATGTTCGATAAGCAGATGAATTACCAGTTAGTCAGTCGCCGCTGGTTAGAGGATTACAACTTAGAAAATCAAGATATTATCGGCAAAAATCACTACGAACTCTTTCCCGAAATCCCCGATACTTGGAAACAAATTCATCAACGCTGTCTCCAAGGTGCCAGCGAACAGTGTGACGAAGACTTATTTATCCGCGCCGATGGGGAGAAGCAATGGATTTCCTGGGAAATTCGTCCTTGGATTGGCAATAGTGGCGACATTAGCGGCATTATTATGAACACCGAAGTCGTCACGGAACGCAAGCAAGCCAAAGAAAAACTCAAAGAACTAAATCAAGAATTATGGCAATCTAATCGCGACTTAGAACAGTTTGCTTATGTCGCCTCCCACGATTTACAAGAACCCTTACGCGCTGTCAATAGTTACGCCCAACTCCTCAGCCGTAAGTATCAAAACCAACTGGATGCTAAGGCGGATAAATACCTCCATTACATTATGGACGGGGCGACGAGGATGCAGCAATTAATTAATGATCTGCTGGAATTTTCACGGGTGGGAACACGAGGAAAACCCCTACAACCCACGGATAGTGAGACAATTATCCGACAAGCAATGGAGAATTTAAACGTCGCGATCGCAGAAAGTCAAGCAATAGTTACTTATGACGCCTTACCCACAGTCATCGCTGATCAAACTCAATTAACTCAACTCTTCCAAAACCTAATTGGTAACGCGATTAAATTTCGTCGTGAAACTCCACCAAACGTCCATATTTCCGCCCAAAACCAGGGAAATGAATGGACATTTGTAGTTCAGGATAATGGGATTGGTATGGAATCGGAATATTTAGATCGCATTTTTACAATATTCCAGCGCTTACATTCGCGCCGCGACTATCCTGGAACCGGAATTGGTTTGGCTATCTGTAAGAAAATTGTCGAACGTCATGGAGGACGAATTTGGGTCAATTCTGAATTAGGGATTGGCACAACCTTTTATTTCACGATTCCCGTTTAATTGTCTAATCTACCACTATTCAATTTATCATTCATCATGACCATGACTTTTATTAAGACAATTCGACCGATAGAAATTCTCCTGGTTGAAGACTCTCCCAGCGATGCTGATCTCACCGTTGATGCTTTTAGTGAAGCCAGAGTTCTCAACAATTTACACTGGGTTGAAGATGGCGTGGAAGCCCTAACGTTTTTACGACGCCAAGGTCAATATAGCGATGTTCCCCGCCCCGATTTAATCTTGCTTGATCTGAATATGCCCAAAAAAGATGGGCGTGAGGTTTTAGCGGAAATCAAAGCCGATTCCCAACTGAAGCGGATTCCGGTAATTATTCTGACTACATCAGCCGCCGAACGAGATATCCTGAAAACCTATGAATTGAATGGCAACTGTTATGTCACCAAACCCATTGATGTCGAACAATTTATGTCAGTTGTCAAGATAATTGAAGCCTTTTGGTTAGCTGTGGTTCAACTACCTTCGGAGTAACAATAATGTCGATATCCCCACCCATAAAAATATTGCTAGTCGAAGATAACCCGGCTGATGCAGATCTGTTACAGGAAATTCTGGAAGATGCCGAAGAAATGCCTTGGTCTTTGGTACATGTAGAGCAACTTAAACAGGCGTTATCAACCGTACAGACTCATGACTTTGATGTCGTGTTATTAGACTTGTCTCTCCCCGACAAACAAGGATTAGGAACTGTGGCAAAAACCCATGAAACTGTACCCGATTTACCGATTGTGGTTCTCACGGGGTTAAATGATAAAGTAACTGCCTTAGAAGCCTTACGCCAAGGGGCGCAAGATTATCTGGTCAAAGGTAAAATTGATCATGAATTATTGACTCGTTCGATTCGCCATGCCATTGAGCGATCGCAAACCTTAAAACGGCTGCGCCAGAGTGAGGAGAAACTCCAACAGCTTAACGAGGAACTCGAATGTCGCGTGGCTAAACAAACGGAAGAATTGCGACAAAAAAATCATGATTTACAACAAGAAATTGCCCAGCGCCAGCACTTAGAAGCTGAACTGCGCCAGAGTTTAACTAAAGAAAAAGAACTCAGTGAACTCAAATCCAATATTATCTCCGTCGTCTCCCATGAATATCGCACCCCCTTAGCCACGATTCTCTCATCCAGTGAATTACTGCAACATTACGGTCATAAATGGCAGGAGGATAAAAAGCAGCGGCATTTCCAACGAATTCAAAATACAATCCACCACATGACCCAGTTAATTAGTGATGTGTTATTGATTAATAAAGCGGAAGCGGGTAAACTGGAATTTAAACCTGTTCCGCTGGATTTAGAGGCATTTTGCCAAGAATTAGTGGAAGAATTACAACTGACGGTGAAAACGCCCCATCAAATTGGGTTTCGCCGTCAAGGTAGATCACGATGGGTTGGTCTTGATGAAAAACTATTACGACAATTTTTAACCAATTTACTGTCAAATGCGATTAAGTATTCTCCAGAAGGAGGAACGGTTCAATTTGACCTTATCTTTGATGCTGATCAGGTCAGGTTCACGATTAAAGACCAAGGAATTGGGATTCCCGAAAAAGAGCAAGCTCAATTATTTGATGCCTTTTATCGCAGCAGTAATGTGGGGACAATATCGGGAACCGGATTAGGACTAGCGATTGTCAAAAAATGCGTAGAACGCCATCAGGGTGAAATTGCGGTAGACAGTGAAGTAGGCAAAGGAACAACATTTATTGTGACGATTCCTGTAGGTTCTGAACTGTCACCAGAATCCTTAAACATTGTCGGGTGTGTTTAGCGATCGCGAAGCGTTCCCGAAGGGTAGCGTAACCCACCATCGCTCTAAAATAGTGGAATAGGGTGTAGGTTGGGTTGACGCAAGGAAACCCAACGGAATCGATGATAAAGCGCCGCCTGTTCGTAGTCAGCACTTTAGTGCTGGAAAATAAAACAGTTTAAGGCACGCTTAGTGCATACTACAAACAAATTTTACTTAAATTAGGTAAGCCCACATTCCTATTTAAGACCGAAGTCTAAACCAGAATGTGAGCTTACCCTGTCAGGGCTTCACGGGTTCATTTATCTGCCTTATAGGGTTTTTTCAGGCAGGGTGCTTTCGCTTTCTCTATTGTGCAGCCGAATCTCAGCCAATTGGGTATAGTTTTGATGAAATCTGCTCGGATAAATATTAAATTTCTGTGAAAGTTGCCCCGACAGGTCGCTTTTGACACAGTTCAAGTACTGGAATAGATTTTACGGTTAAATCGGGCGCAAGACCCTGCATTGGTGTCAACTTAAACCACAGCCCTTACCCCCATTCCCTCTGCCAAGCTTGGGTGAGGGGGTTCTAATGAACCATGGAGCTAGCTGGAGGAGAAGCAGTATCATTCCTGCGTCATTGTCTTTTAGTCGATTAATTGAGAAAGATTAGCATTTGACTCCCACCTAGCTTACACTAGGATACGGGAGTGAAATCCGGCTTAAACTCCCTGTCACAGCAGTTATTATGGAAAATTTAATGTCTGGCGACAGACATTAATGATAATATATCGCATTTTGAGAGAAAAATGAATCCCTGGAGTTCCCAACCCAAAACTGGTCAAGAGATTGACATTAATCAAGCCGATCGGTGGCAAGTGTACCGCCGTTTACAGGAACTATCGATCGCGAGTCACTGCGGGATGAACCAGCCACTCACGGCTGAGGTTCATGATCCGGTGACGGCGATTCAACTGTGGAGTGTGGTCAGACAGTTAACCGTACCACGCCGAGATCTAGCATCTTGGCTGGAAGACTGCTGGCGGCTTCCTAGCCGCAGTAGGAAGAGGGGGAAATGAGGGAGCAATGTAGAGACGTAGCATGCTACGTCTGGGAGCAGGGGGAGCAGGGGAAGCGATAGTAGTGCAATCTACTCCTACACCCATCTCAAAACTAGGTTCCCTCGAAAGTCGTGAAGGGTCAAAAACATTCTATGGAACAAGCAGCGATTCTACATTTAGAGGACATTACCAAGCACTATGATCAACATACGACTCCAGCCGTTGATCGGGTGACGTTAACATTGCGTCAAGGTGATTTACTGGGGTTATTGGGTCCCTCTGGCTGTGGCAAAACAACTCTACTGCGGATTGTGGCGGGGTTTGAGCGTCCTCAGTCGGGACTGGTTGTTTTGGCTGGACACCCGGTTGCGGGTTCCGGGTATTGGACACCTCCAGAACAACGGAACACGGGTATGGTGTTTCAAGATTATGCCTTATTCCCTCATCTGAATGTGGCAGAGAATGTGGCTTTTGGTTTGAAAAACCGCCGCAGCGGGATGAATCGGACATCCATTAAGAAAAATACGGCTGACGCGATCGCACTGGTAGGATTATCAGGATTAGAGAAACGCTATCCTCATGAACTATCCGGAGGACAACAGCAGCGAGTCGCCCTCGCCCGGGCGTTAGCACCACGTCCCAGTTTAATCCTGTTAGATGAACCCCTAAGTAATCTGGATGTGCAAGTGCGTCTGCGGTTGCGCCAAGAAGTGCGATCCATCCTTAAAGAAATCGGCACATCGGCAATTTTTGTTACCCACGACAGAGAAGAAGCCCTATCCATCTCCGATCAAGTGGGAGTGATGCGGGCGGGATGTTTAGAACAGTTGGGAACCCCTGAAGAAATTTATACTAACCCAGCCTCTCGTTTTGTCGCTGAATTCGTCACCCAAGCCAATTTCTTACCCGCCCGTCGTCGGGGACAGCTATGGGAAACTGAGGTGGGTTCATTTGAAATCAGCAATAGAGAATGTCCCAACAACATCCAATTCCCAAATGACGCCATTCCTGATTGTGGGGAATTAATGCTGCGGGAAGAAAACGTAATTCTCAAACCCGATAATGATGCACCCCTCTTAATTCGCGATCGCCATTTTTTAGGTCGGGAGTATCGGTATTGTCTTCAAACCCCGTCGGGTAAAGAACTCCATGCTCGCACCGCCCTGAATACACCCTTACCTGTGGGAATCAGAGTTCAATTATCTGTGGCTGATCCATCGATCCCAATTTTTCCCACAATTGCTACAAGTACACCCATAACTCCAGCCTATAGCGCTACGGGCTGGGCAATGGGCAATGGGCAATAGGCTTTCTTTGAAGAAAAACGCTTACCTTACAAGGGATTGATCCTTCGACTCCGCTCACTTCGACTCCGCTCAGCGTCAACACCGAGCGAAGTCGAGGTGTTGACTTGGGGAGTCCATGTATCCACCACGAGTAAAACTACGCATACAGCGCGGGACTTATATATAGCTCCCCAAACCCTTCACCAGTTAAGTGTGAGTGTGAGCCTCGCCAACAAACCCTTGCTTCATCCCACGGATATACAGTTCCAGATGGGATTGAATCCAGTGGGCAGTTTCAGGATATCCTAACTCAAGGGCGGTTTGTTCTGCCGCTAACCAACTATACAAAGCTGTTTGATTGACAGCTTGAATGGCTTCTAATCCTTGCATCACCAGATGGGGGACAGGAATGGGGGCAGTTGCTTCTTTGAGAAAATCAATCCCGGCTGGTAAAACAAGCTGATTATTTTCAACCCGAATCACTCCCTGATCAGTGGGATCTTCACCTTGCCATTTAACTTCACCCTGCAACTGATACCCCCAAGGTTGGAGGAAATGAAGGATCAGGTATTGTAACCAAGCGATGTAGTGATAAAACTTTTCACCACCATCCCACTGAATCCCACTCCCATCAGAAATAAACTACCCAGACCTGCTAAGAGCTGAGGTCTGGGTTTTTAGTAGCCCGCTCAGTCATCGAACAAGCTAAGCTGAACATACTTAATAGTTCGGCTTAGCTTGCACGATAACCCCGTGCCTCCAGGCTGGTTTATAGACA
>NZ_JAVJNP010000225.1:0-5648 GCF_040217205.1 Coleofasciculus sp. A1-SPW-01
TGTCGCTCTCCCCAAAATAAGCTGTCATGCATTTAAATTGGGTATTAGTAGCGAGTAAGATGCTTGATGTAGCGAGCAAGATGCTTGATGTAGCGAGCAAGATGCTTGATGTAGCGAGCAAGATGCTCGCACTACGGCAAGCTATTATTGATATTAAGGTTTAAATACCGAACAGCTTATTCGTTAAGCGTTGCGCTGTCTTCGCTATAAAGGTTCGCATCGTTGACTCAAGCTACGTTCATTTTAATCATTGGATTATAAATGATAGTCTAGTTGAATAGAGTTATGGTACTGGACTGACACAGCTAAAATGGTGGGATAGATTTTGGTGATTTTCTGGGCGCACAACCTGCGCCCCTACAGTTATAATCCACCCAATTAGGTGTGCCACGCCACTACAATTTTGATGATTATTGAATACCTCTAGCTGTTTATGTCGTGGGATACATTTTTACAACAAATTGCAGATTGTCAGGGTATATTTGATGCCGATGATAGACAGGTGTTTTGTTGGCGCTTTGCGGAACAGAATTGGGCAGAACTTGATGCCAAAATTGCTGACAATTTACATATCAGTGAGGCGACGCTGCAACGACGAATGGGACGAATTTATGCGACATTTGCCCATTCTTGTCCGGCGCTGAATACGGAGAAAAAGGGTAAATTTAAGCGCTTGCGAGACTGGTTAAAGCGAGAGTATGTGCGATATCAACAGCATGGAGAACAACTGAGAAATTTAGAGACAGATTCTGGTGCGATCGCGACTCCTCTTTGTCAAGATCGTTATATTGAACCGGGGATTCTGCCTACCTGTTACCAGGAAATCCTGAAGCCGGGATGTTTACTGCGGATTAAAGCGCCGTGGAAGATGGGGAAAACGGAATTGATGTCACGGGTGTTGAATTATGCGGCGGATCAGGGTTATCGCGCAGTGAGTTTGAATCTGCGGGATGCAACGGCGACGGATTTTCAAGATTTGAATCGATTTCTGCAATGGTTCTGTACCAGTGTGACGCTGAGTCTGAACCAAGAATCATTGTCAGATAATCCAGTTGCTGAACATTGGCAGAAGAGTATTGGCAATAGTAAGAATAAGTGTAAGACGTATTTTGAAAAGCATCTGTTACCCGGAGACAGTTGTCTGGTTTTGGGGTTAGATGAAGTGGATCGAATTTTTCCGTATCCAGAAATCGCGGGGGAGTTTTTAGGGATGCTGCGAACGCGACATGAGGAGGCAAAAACGCGCCCAATTTGGGGTAAGTTGCGCCAGGTTTTAGTGTATACGGAAGATTATCGCGAACTGGATATTAATCAGTCACCATTTAATACGGGACTTCCGATCGCGTTACCGGAATTGAGTCGGGAACAGGTGCAAGCGTTGGCACAAGATTATGGATTGGATTGGCAAATTGATCAGGTGAATCGGTTAATGGCGATGGTGGGGGGACAGCCTTATTTGGTTCAAGAGGCGATGAAGCAAATTGGACAAAAGTTGGTGACATTGGAGGAGGTTTTGGCAACGGCGGCGACTCCTAGGGGAATTTATCGGGATTATTTGCTGATGTATGGACAAAAGTTACATCAATCGCCGGAGTTGGTGGCGGCGTTTAATCAGGTTGTTGGTGTTAATCATTCGGTGAGATTGAATCTGGAGGTGGCGGATGTTTTGGAGAATTTGGGGTTGGTTCGGTGGGAAGGGGATGGCGTTAGTCCTCGTTATGAGTTGTTTCGTCGGTATTTTGAGAGTCGGATTGAATCGGGGGGTTAGGGATTGTTTGATTTGATGTTGTGGGGAGAGAGTTTATGTTTTTTTAACGCAGAGGAACGCAGAGGTTTACGCAGAGGAACGCAGAGGGGGTGAGTGGATGGGGGGACAGGTTTTAGGGGGTTGGAGATGGAGTTGGGTTTGATGTTTAGGATTAGATGACGAATAATGAGAAATAAAAAATTATAGACAACCAATTTATCGGTGTAATCAGTGTGACTAACTTCTCAGATCCCTACCCCAATCTCTCTAATAAATCAGTGAAATCAGTGTTTTGACAAATGACAAATGACAAATGACAAATGACGACTATCAAGTAGGTGGCGCTTTACCTCTGGATGCGAGGAATTATGTGGTTCGGGCGGCGGATCAAGAACTTTTTCAGGGATTGAGGGGGATGCGGTTTTGTTATGTGCTGAATTCTCGTCAGATGGGGAAGTCGAGTTTGTTGGTGCGGACGATGAAACGCTTGCAAGATCAGGGGTTCGCTTGTGTGGAAATGGAAATGCGGGATATCTGTAGTTTTCAAATTACTCAGGAGGAGTTTTATGGCACAATGGTGAGTCATTTGGTGAGTGGGTTTGAGTTGGATCTGGATGAGGGGGAGTGGTGGTATCGGTATGGGTATTTGTCTCCCTTTGATCGGTTCAGTAAATTCGTTGATGAGGAGGTTTTGGGTAGGGTTGCGGGTAAGATTGTTATTTTTATTGATGAAATCGATAGTATTCTGAATTTAGAATTTAAGGATGATGTATTGGGGTTTATCCGTACTTGTTATAATAAACGGGCAACTCAGCAGAAATACCAGCGTTTAACGTTTGCGTTGTTGGGAGTGGCGACGCCTTCGGATTTGATTGCGGATAATCAGCGCACGCCGTTTAATATTGATAGTTTGGCGATTGAGTTAAAGGGGTTTACACGGGAAGAGGCGAAACCTTTAGTTGGGGGATTAGAGGGAAAGGTTCCTCATCCTGATGCGGTACTTCAAGCTATATTAAATTGGACAGGAGGACAACCGTTTCTGACGCAAAAGGTATGTCGGTTGGTGTGTCAAACAGTTGGGGAAGAGAGGCACATTGATTACTTGACTAAACCCGCCCTTCTCAGGGGAAACTATTCCCAATCCCTTGTGGATCAGGTGGTCCGATCGCACATTCTCGATAACTGGCTGTCTCAGGATCATCCTGAACATCTGCGGACGATTCGCGATCGCGTCTTGTCTGGATATCAAGATAGTCAACGGGTATTAACGCTGTATCACCGGATACTCAAACGCAAGAAAGTTCCGGCTGATGAGAATAATTTGCAGCAGCAATTACGGTTATCGGGGTTAGTGGTGAAGCGGGGGGGACAGTTGCAGGTGGCGAATCGGATTTACGCCTCGGTTTTTGATCGCCATTGGGTGAATCAACAGCTTCAGCCGATTCCCTCTCCCTCGCTATCCCTTCCCTGGTGGCGGGTAATCGCCGCGACGGTGGGGGTAACAGTATTGGTGATGGGAATGCGATCGCTTGGCGTATGGCAATCTTGGGAATTCCAGACGTTTGATTGGTTTGGGCGATCGCGTCAACGGGAGGAACCCGATCAACGGTTGTTGCTGGTGCAGATTACTCGGCAGGATATCGCCAACTTAGGCAATGAATATCCACTGCATGATCGCACAATGCGGCAATTATTACAAGCCTTAGACCAATATCAGCCCCAACTTATCGGCTTAGATATCTATCGTGACCGACCTGAAGGCAAAGGTCAAGCAGAATTAATTGAGTATCTCAAAACGCGCGATCGCGTGATTCCGATTTGTACCCATCCCAATCACAATGATCCCGAAGGTATCTCACCACCCCCAGACATTCCCCGCCAGCGTTTGGGATTCAGTGATGTGATTACCGATTCCGATAGCATTGTTCGCCGTCATCTTTTAGCCATGAATCCGCCTCAACCTTCCAACTGTTCCGCCTACTATGCTTTTAGTTCCCAAATCGCCCTGCGTTATTTACAGAATCAGGGTTTTTCTGTTGAGTTTCCCACCGCCAAACAATGGCAAATTGGCGGAATTCGCTTCAAGATTCTCAACCAGAACCCTGGATTTTATACCGCCTCCCAAGTCAAAGGACACCAAATCCTGCTCAACTATCGTCGCACCAAGGAAATTGCCCCAACAGTAACCCTGACTCAGGTACTCAATCATCAAGTGAATCCCGCCTTAATTCAAGACAAAATTATTTTAATTGGCGTGACTGATCCCAGTGTCAAGGATTACTTTAAAACACCAGATAATCAAGATATTCGCGGCTTATACCTTCACGCCCATAAAATCAGTCAACTGATTAGCGCCGTTGCGGATAAACGTCCCATACTTCAATTTCCCCCCTGGTGGATAGAGAGTCTTTGGATTGGAACTTGGGCATTATCAGCCGGACTGATAAATTGGCGGATTTCCGGCTTAGTCTATCGAGTAATCGCCAGCGGAATTATTCTAATTAGTATTGGGGGAGTTAGCTTTATTATTTTTATCACGCTTCATTTTTTTCTTCCTATGACTCCATCTATTTTTGCCTATCTAATCACCAATATATTCTTATGGAAACGCCAATCTATATAACTCTAAATCCAATTAACATTAATCTAAAAGCCATGAATATTAACCCAACCCAACCCCAAGCAACATTGATAGAACATCAATTACGCCTACCCCTCTGCGCCCTCTGCGTTAACCTCTGCGCCCCTCTGCGTTAAAAAAACACCCAACCACCCAACCTCAAACCCGGAGAAAAAAACAATGATTTCCCCAAACCTTCCACTCATTCTTTCCTTAATTCTGATCACCTCCACCCCAATCAATCAAACCCCACCCGCCACCACCGATCCACCCAAACCCCCAGACAGCGAACCCGCCGAAGAACGAAATCCCGGTGGAACTCGTGGTTCCTGTGAAAAAACCGATCAACCCTTTACCCCCTTATTACCCCTAACGAATGGGGAATTTTCCGGCTACACTCTTAGCGGATATCCTACGCTTTGGTTATACATTCCCTATCAAACAAGTAGCCTAGAGTCTGGTAAATTTACCATAGAAGACGAACAGCAAAATACCATCTACCGACAGGAATTTTCTCTACCCCAAACTCCCGGTTTAATTCAGATTAGTCTACCCAAAACCGCGCCCCCCTTAGCCCCAAATCAACGCTACACCTGGAAACTCATGCTCTATTGTACCTCTTCCGGATCATCCATGCGCGATCGCGTTTGGCATCAGGGATGGGTAAAACGGCTGGATAACCAAGACTTAGAGACACAGATACAACAAGCGGCTTTATCCCAGCAGATTGACCTATTAATTGAACATAATCTTTGGTATGATCTGCCCCAGGATATCTCCCCGCTTCGTCGTCTCCCCTCAACCTGGGAAACCCTATTAAAATCAATGGGTTTAGAGGATTTACCACGAGATGCGATCGCGGGTGACGTTGAAGCGATAGATTAATTTGTCATTTGTCATTTGTCCTTTGTGCTTTGTTTAATTGTAGGGTGGGTTAGGCGGTATTAAATTCTGCCAATAACCGTTTAATCCTCTATCCGCCGTAACCCACCAATCCTTTGGATACTATTCATGCTCAAGGGTTGGGAGAGGGGGGTTTTGTTCACAGGTTATTGGTGGGGAGGGCGGGTTTTGTTGTTTCGTTAGTGGTGACTAGCTGAATTGATTTCCTAAACCCGCCCCTACAATTGTCCCTAAACGCGCCCCTACGATTTGATATTATTTAATTGTTTATCTGTTTGTTAACCAGGCTGAATAATTATGAAATTGTTCCCCTTCTCCCTTGATGGGAGAAGGGGTTAGGGGATGAGGGTGAAGTGGGGAGGGCGGGTTTTGTTGTTT
>NZ_JAVJNP010000183.1:0-9819 GCF_040217205.1 Coleofasciculus sp. A1-SPW-01
ATTGCGGCGAGAAAGTACCCAAAAAGTTGCACGTTCGATGGCATGATTGCCCCCATTGTGGATGCAGTCTTGACCGTGATCATAACGCAGCTATCAACATAAAAAATAGAGCGGAGGGGCATCCCGTTCTTAAAGCGCAACGCCTCCTAAGCAATAGCCGGATTGGTTGCGAAGCCTACACCATAACTGTACTCAGGTTGGTGTAGGAGATGTCACTGATTCCTCAACTAATTGTAGGTTTGGGTAATCCCGAACCCAAATATGACAAAACCCGTCATAACATTGGTTTTGAAGTCGTCGATGAGCTAGCCCGTCGGGTGCAAATTTCTTGGAGCGAAAATCGTCGCTTCCAAGCGTTGTTGGCAGAAGGACGTGGCTTAACGGGTGACAAACTACGTGTACTCAAACCCCTAACCTACATGAATCGTTCTGGGCAAGCGATTCGTGCCGCGATAGATTGGTATAAAATGCCCCCAGAATCCGTTTTGATCGTCTATGATGAGCTTGATTTACCCGTGGGGCGGCTACGTATACGCCTGTCAGGTTCTGCGGGAGGACACAACGGCATGAAATCCGCGATCGCGCATCTAGGAACCCAAAGTTTCCCCCGCCTACGCATTGGAATTGGCAAGTCTGACCCAGAAAAGAACACCGTCGGTCACGTTTTGGGCAAATTCTCTCCTGACGAATCTAAGATCATCACCGAAGTTATCCAACTCGCCGTTGACTCCATAGAACTCTCGCTAAAGGAAGGAGTTGAAAAGGCAATGAGCCTCTACAACAGCCGGATAATTGAGTGTTGAGTGTGTAGGGGCGAGTTTCACTACTATCGTTTCCTTTGCACCCAGATGTGACTAAACTCGCCCTACTTGACTTTGCCCAAGGGAACCTGGTTTTGAATTAACGAATGACCAATGACCAATGACCAATGACCAATTTACATAATTTGACTCAGACAGGAAAGGTCAGCTCTACCAAAATGAATACTAAAAGCCACATTCAAATTTTCCAGAGACTTAATTAACCAAGGTACACCGTCTCTCGTGGAAGACTCGTAATGATTAAACAAAATAGAAAATCGCTTTTCCAAATAGGGCTTAACTTTACGACACAGCAGCACGATTTTAAGTAGCAACACCGTTGTAACCGTTGCCCCTAAATTCGTGATTAGATCGACAAAAACAAAATGTTTAGGGCGCTGAGAACTCTCAACAACCAGAAAATTTAATAACTGGCTACAGGTTCGCAAAATCAGAAATTCGCTGGGCTTCTGATTATCACTTTGAGGTAAGGTATTTTTCAGATGCTCATGCAATCGGCTATTAAACTGCCGTTTTCCGTAGGCTGGATTAATGGAAGCTGTCAGATACTCATACAAATCGTCCTTAAAGTCTTTGTAGCAAGGAGTCTGGCTACTATGGGTGAGGAAACTTTGAGCCAGATCCCGGCACGTATGAGAGCCTTGGACTTTGCCGACAAACTGTTTTAGGGCAGTCCCCAACTCATGATCCGTTAGAAGGGTGGGATTTTTGACAGGTTGGATAATTTTAGTCGAAGCGTCTTTCGAGTCCTGACGTTTCATTTGGGCGCATCGCACCTGATAAGTCACGTACTTTGACAAATCTAGCTCGAAGCGCTGCTGAAGCCGGGATTGAATTTGCCGGACGGTTTGTTGATGTTCATAACTGCTGTCTTCACTCAGCAAACAGTGTTCGTACAGATAGGGGTATCGCTGAATGAGGGGTCCGACTTCTGTAGAACTGGTGGATGTTTCACCGACCACCTGAGATAAGCGATGTAGGGTAAGATATTGGTCGGTTTCTTTGAAAAGCTGTAGCAGATGTCGCAGACGCCTAGAACCGCGAGAGTAAACCCCGGTTGTGGGTGGAATATTATCCAGTAATGCGACCAACTCAGGGATGGCGCTTTGGTGTTGCGGTTGTATTTGCCAGCTATTAATCAGAATGTGACAGCAACGATTCAGGATGAACTTGAACTCTTGCTCAGCCTGCTTATCCATTGCTAGCTTTTCCAAGACCATCCAGATTTCCGGCTCTGGATATCGAGAGCCGTCCATGAATAGCTGTTTGAAGCGTTCAAGCGTCTGCGTCGGAGATTCTACCTGTACGCAATACAGGATATGGTCGTACAGTTGCTGCTCTTGTGAGCTAGTTTGTCTGATGTCAGAGTCTGTCCAAGTACTAGTATTCACTTCAGTTTACCCCCCTACGCGCAAAAGTCGTGGGCTGGTTGATTTGAATGGAATTTGGCAGATCTAAGCTCAAATTTGACTTGCCCTGTATTTCAACAACCGAAAACCCTGATCCATTTTATGAATTACCCCGCTTAAACGAGCTTGGTCAAGAGTTGCTTAAATCTAATAAACTATATTATCTCTATATATAAGCATACTAAACTAAGTATGGATCATACTGTAAAATAATGCCGCAAAAGTGTGAAGATTCAGTGAATATAGAATAAAACGCGATTTAGCTTATCCGGCGAGAAGCCCCACAACCAGCCATAACCTATTCACCATCCTGGAACTATGCCTTGTCAGCTTTCGTTAACCCAATTCATCGAAGTCCTCGCGGCTACTCCGGTTAATCTGTCCGTGCCGATGACGGTTAATGGGGTCTATGGTATTACTACTGATACCCGTAACCTAGAACCCGGTCAAATATTTTTAGCGCTGCGGGGAGAAACCTTTGATGGACATGACTACGCTGAGGTAGCGATTAAGAAAGGGGCGATCGCAGTGATTACTAACCGTGACCAAGGGTATCATCTTCAGGACATACCCCAGCTTCAAGTCGATGATACTCTACAGGCATATCAGCAACTTGCTCGATGGTGGCGTGATCAGTTTGATATTCCGGTGATTGCGGTTACGGGTTCTGCTGGAAAAACGACGACGAAGGAATTAATCGCGGCGGTTTTGTCTACTCAAGGCAATGTCCTGAAAACCCAGGCAAATTACAATAATGAGATTGGTGTGCCAAAAACATTGCTGGAATTAGACTCTAATCATGATTATGCCGTGATTGAAATGGCGATGCGGGGTTCTGGGCAAATTGCCCTATTGACCCAAATTGCCCGTCCAACGATTGGCGTGATTACGAATGTGGGGACGGCGCATATTGGACTTTTAGGATCGGAGGATGCGATCGCCAAAGCAAAATGTGAGTTATTGGCGCAGATGCCGGATACAAGCATGGCGATTCTTAATCATGATAACCAACGCTTAATGGATACGGCGGCTACGGTTTGGCAAGGGGAAACATTGACGTTTGGCTTAAACGGGGGTGATGTTCAGGGAAAACTCATTGACTTGTTTAGGCTAATGGTGGATGGTATCACATTTCCCTTACCCTTACCGGGGGAACATAATGCCCTCAACTATTTAGCCGCCCTAGCCGTGGCGAAACATCTCCAGATTGATTGGACACCCTTGAGGAAAGGATTATCGGTTCAGATGTCTGGGGGGCGATCGCAACGCTATGAGTTGCCTAATGATATCGTGATTCTCGATGAAACCTATAATGCTGGATTTGAAGCCATGATCGCGGCGTTACACCTCCTCGCCCAGACGCCGGGTAAGCGACACATTGCTATTTTGGGATCAATGAAGGAATTAGGAGACCATTCGGAACAACTGCACCAGCAAGTTGGACAGAAAGCCCAGCAACTTCAATTAGATGCGGTATTCATTACCCTTAAGGATAGGGAAGCCGAAGCGATTACTCGGGGAATTTCGGCATTACCTAGCGAAGGTTTTGCCGAGGACGACGCTTTGGTACAGCATTTAACCGAATTTGTGCAACCAGGCGATCGCTTACTGTTCAAAGCTTCACGTTCTGTGGGTTTGGATCGGGTTTTGCATCAGTTTCGAGAGTTAATGTCTGGCGAATTGAGTCAGGAATCGCCCCGACTTTCGGAAAAACTCTAAACTTAAATCGAACGAGGTTTAGCGGTAAATTTGAGTTCCAAGGTTAAGCGATCGCTACTGCTGGGAGAGCTTTTTTTGCGAAAGCAACGGCCATCTTCTACAAATCCAAAACCTGCTTTACCGCAAATAGAGGTTATATTAGGATAACCATAATACTGGCTAATTTCTCGGAGTGAATGGTCTTTGTACAAAAACCGAGAAGCAAGTTTTTTCTTCCGGTGACTCTCCAGTACACAAACGTGAGGATTACTGCACAAATCCACATCGGTTAGATAAAAGTAAAAGGTCAAGCTACGGGGGTTATTCGTGGCTTGATAAAACCTCTGAGCCTCTTGACGTCGCTCATACAGAGTTGACTCTACGGCAAAACTCCACCAAAGCTGAGTGTCTTGGTGAATTGGTTCGGCGTTGAGGTATGTAGCAGCAATTGCTAATAATGTTGAGTCAGTTTCTAATTTCTTGATTGCTGGACATGATACTATAGTTTTGTTGTAAATTCCCCGAACTAATAGTTTTCCAGTCTGCCTCATCACTTCTTCTTTTTCGGAGACATTAAAACTGAATTGAGGATTATTGGGTTCATGGCAAGTATTTGTCAGTGCCAAGTCTCGGATTTCTTGGATAATCGGTTCAGGAAGGTTAAGGTTTTGATAAATTCCGTTGTGTTTCAGTGAGTGAATAGTCTCGGTAAAATCAATATCCTGGAAAATTGAAATTTGAGATTGAGCCTGAATATCACTTGTCTTCATCTTGCCGATTTTCTTGGCAAGAATAAAACGACGAATACGGTTTAAGTAATTATTACCCTTTTGAAAGGAGTTAAACTCAATACCTGCGGTAGGATTAGAAACAACATCAATGAACATCATTTTAGGTATATCTTTCAATCCATTGAAAGGAACAGTTTAGGTTTCTGAGAAATAAATTGGGGATTGATGCACGATACACCTCTAAGGGCAAGTCATGGTCTGAATTGGATAAAGATAAGGTAGATAATTAGGTGGACAAAATCTAAGGAATAATTAACTCTAACGAGATTAAACTCAGATGATTTTTGTCCCTGAAATGTTTATGATTCCTGTGTTTATGTAATCGTATCCAATTTTTAACCAGGAAGATAGATGTTCACGTCTAGATTACTCAAATCTTTAAGAATTGGTAGATAGTTTAAAGGGAAAGTAAAGCAGCAACTTAGCGTTGGGGCTGGTTTAGTTATATCAGGGTGAGAACAAAACGATAAGAGTGAAATGCCCTGTTTCCTGTTCCCTGTTACACACCGAGCGAAGCCGAGGTGTTCCCTGTTCCCAGACCAATGACCTATTGCTGATGAGCAAATAGCAACAATCCTGCCAATAGTGCCACAATAGCCGCCGCATAGAACACCCACTCTAAACCGCAGAACGCTAACACGGGTCCTAACAGGATCGGAGATATAAACTGTCCCAAAAACCCCGCACCTGTCCCAGCCGCTAGTACACTGGATTTCAGGTCTGGGGGAGCTAGATTCGCCAGAGTGCCGTAAAGGGTGGGGAGTACCAAACCAAATCCCATACCAAAGAATACAGCCGTCACCAAAATCCAACCCAGTTGGTGCAGGATGGGAATCGTACTTAAAGTTAACGCCATCAGACCTAACCCGATCGCAACAGTCGTAGGTCGTCCCCAGCGCTGGGCAAGTTTTTTCGCGCCAAATGCTGATATAATGGCTGCGCCTATTGCCCGTGATGCTAAAACAATTCCATTAACCACGCTTGTGGCGTCAATGGTTTGTTTGAGATATTGCGGAGCATAAATGACCACCGCATACATCGCAATGGATACCAAACTGAGTGTGCATAAGAGGCGTAGGGTGTAGGGGCGTCCTAAAACCTGGCGCAGTTTACTTCCAGCATCTTTAGCGTCTGCCTTGGTTTTTGGGGAGGATTTTTCCGGTAAGAACCGTGCGGCTAAGATTGCCATAGGTAGTCCTATGCCATACAGACCAAATGCCCATTGCCAGTGAAATGAACCCACCCAACCCCCAAGTAGGGGGAAAGCAATGCCCATAATAGTTAGGGTACTGGTTGCGTATCCCAACGCCTGCGATCGCGCTTCGCCTTCATACATATTTCCCAAGATGCCCAAACTCGCCGCCGCAATTCCGCCACTGGCGGCACCTAATAGTCCCCGCACGACTAACAACGGCATTAGTGAGTGCATGAAGGCACCGGCTGTGCCAAATAAGGCGTAGAGAATTAATGACGGAATCAGCACCCGCAAGTGACCGATCCGATCTGCCACAATTCCTAATGGTGGACTAAATAGGGCAATGGTTAGACAATGCAGGCTGACCAAATTCCCTGCTAATGCCGGATCAAGGTTAAGTTGCTGGATCATCTCTGGCAAAATTGGCGCCACCACTCCCCCCGCCATGGTGGTGAGAGAGCCGGCGACTAGCAGCACTAACAGCCGAGGATCACGTAACATAACTTAAAATACCTAAAGATTTTGACAACTATAGCAGAGAGCAAAGGGACAGGGTAGACGAAGGACGAATGACATAAGACATAAGACATAAGACAATCGATTGACTCATAAAAAATTCCAGGCTACATATTGTCAAATAAATCGACAACAGAGGCTCCGATATGGAACTGACGACAACGCTAACTAGCCAAAACGTTCAAAACGCGATTAGAGAAGTAGGGATTAACCCCAACTACTGGTATTCAGTGGCTTGGGCAAATCAAATCAAACCCGGTCAAATCTTACCTGTCAAGATTTGGCAACAATCCATCGCCGTTTACCGAACTCCCACCGGTCAACTCCATGCTTTAGAAAATGCTTGTCCTCACAAAGGTGTGGAACTGCACAAAGGCATTGTTCAGGATGAGTATTTAGCCTGTCCCTATCACGGCTGGCAGTTTGACGGTGCAGGAAAATGTGTAGGCATTCCCTACTTTCCCCCGGAACAGAAACTACCCTGCGCTCAAGTTCGTACTTACCCAATTCAGGAAAAATACAAGCTGATTTGGATCTTTCCTGGAGATCCTACCTTAGCCAAAACCTGTCAACTGCCAGATATGCCAGAATTTGACCATCCGGACTGGTTTATGGTTCCCGTGAGTGCCAGGATGAAGTCTCATTTCTCGATTTGTAATGAAAATACCATGGATGTTTTTCATGGATTTTTGCACCAAAACCTGCAAGGATGGTTTGATCCAGTTCTCAAGCGGTTGCAGGAAACGGAAAATACTGTCTGTGCGGAGTACGATGTCTCCTATAAAGGGCGTATGGCTCAATGGTTAGGGTTGAGCGATCGCGCGGATCAAGTGACTCGCCGCACGATATCGGTACAGTATCGCTATCCCCACTATTACAGTTCCCTCGAAGGCGTCTCCAACCTCTACCTGATGCGCCTCCCCATCGGACTAACGGAAAGTCGTTCCTTTGCCCTATTCTTTTTCAAGATTCCCCTACCCCAATGGTTCCGTAAGCTATTCGACCCCCTCTTGTCTACCATACTGGAACGGTTTGTATTTATGCGATTTCTCAATCAAGATATTGAAATGATGGAAAGTGAGCAGCAAACCTATCTGGCAAATCCCCAGCGTCGCTATGTGGAAGTCAATCCCGCGATCATTGCCATACAGCGGTTGATCCGGCGACAATATGAAGCAGGTACTGACTCAGAGGAGACAGGAACTTGAGCCATCCACGGAAAAGGAATTGGGTGAAGTCTAACAATCGTTAGAAGATTTGACGATTGGGATTGAAGATTGATCGTGATCAGGTGTTGTCGTTCACTCAAGTGGCTTGTCGGCTAGATGTTTTGGAAGTCCCTGAGTTGTTAGTCTGGATCTGATCGGAAGTGCGATCGCATCCAGACAAATTCTACACGCCAATGGTCAGTTCCAATACCGTCGTTCTACCTCAACCTCACACCATCCAGGGAACTTATCCCTTAAGTATCGCGCCGATGATGGATCGCACGGATCGCCATTTTCGGTATTTTATGCGCCAGATTACCCGTCGCACTCTCCTTTATACCGAGATGGTGACCAGTGCAGCAATTATACATGGCGATCGCGATCGCCTCTTGGGTTTTTCCGCCGAAGAGAAACCCTTAGTGCTGCAAGTGGGTGGAGATAATCCCCTAGAACTCGCCGAATGCGCCCGAATTGCTGAAGGGATGGGGTATGACCAGATTAATCTTAATGTAGGATGTCCGAGCGATCGCGTGCAAAATGGCAACTTTGGTGCTTGTCTGATGGCGCAACCGGAACGAGTGGCGCGGGGGGTGGAAGCGATGATTAAGGCGGTTACAATACCAGTTACCGTCAAGCATCGGATTGGCATAGATGAGTGCGATCGCTATGAGGATATGGCAAACTTTGTCCGTATTGTCTCAGAAGCCGGATGTCAGCATTTTAGTGTCCATGCGCGGAAGGCGTGGTTACAGGGATTAAGTCCCAAGGAAAATCGCACGGTTCCCCCTTTACGGTATAGTGATGTGCATCGCCTCAAGCAAGAGTTTCCTCAGTTATTTATTGAGATTAACGGCGGATTTACCAGTTTAGAACAGGTACAGGAACAGTTAAAATTTGTCGATGCGGTAATGATTGGACGCGCCGCTTATGATAATCCCTACCTGTTTGCTCAAGCTGATTGTCAGATATTTGAAGAGGAATGTATACCCCCCACTCGCCATCAGGTTGCGGAAGGAATGTTGAATTATATTGATCATTGGGTAGCTAAAGGATTGAAGCTGAATAAAATTACCCGTCATATCCTGCAATTATTTTCTGGACAACCTGGAAGTCGTGCTTGGAAGCGACATTTAACCGAAAAGTCTTGTATTCCGGGTGTAGGTTCTGAAGTAGTGCGGGAAGCCTTGGCGAAAGTACCAGATGTCACTTAGATGAAATATAGTCCTATTGTTCCATGACTAATACTTCTCAGACTCCAGAACAAATCCTAACTTCATTGTGTGAAATCGATTCATTGAATAAAATATATGAAGAAAAATTCAAATATAACACAACTAAAGGCATTGATCGAATAAATGGCTCACAATTTGAAAAACAAGCTCAGTCTCAGATTCAGGTCATTCATGATAAGTGTTTAAGCGGAACTTATAAATTTTCGCCTTACTTAGAATTATTAAAATCTAAGGGAAGGGGTAAGCCGCCAAGAGTTATAGCCATTCCCACTGTACGCGATCGAATTGTTTTATATATCTTAAAAGAACTTTTGTTCAAGGTATTTCCGGAATGTGTCCACCGTCAACTCGCCAATACCTATATAGTTGAAATTATAAAAGTTTTAAATAATAAAAAGCCTTCTGAAGTAGCAATATTTCGTACTGACATCAAAAATTTCTATGGCTCAATCAATAGAGAGAAGCTAATTTGTAAATTAGAGGAGAGAATCCCATCTATAAAAATCATAAAACTCATTCAAAGAGCTATAGAAACGCCCGCTGTTCCTCAAAACTATAGAAAAAAAGATAAAGGCAAATATATAGAAGGCAAGGGAGTGCCGCAAGGATTATCCATCTCAAACATACTAGCCTCGATTTATTTGGCTGAATTAGATCAAGAGATGAAAGAGATGAAAGAGATGGATATAGCAGCCCTAAATAGGTCGCAACAGATATAATAGTAATAATACATCCCTAGTAAAAAGACAAAAGATGAACATTATAGATGAATTGGCTAATTTTATCAATCAGACAAAAGAGACCAAAGAAATTAAAAGAGCCTTGGCGGTAAAAATGATTTTGGAAGGAAAATCTTATCGTGAAGTCAAAGAACTATTAAAAGTTTCTCACAGTTTTATCAGCCAATGGAAAAATCAAGCGCTTTTTCAGGGTGTAGAAAGTTTAAAGC
>NZ_JAVJNP010000186.1:0-36875 GCF_040217205.1 Coleofasciculus sp. A1-SPW-01
TTAATAATTTCTAACTCGGTAATTGTGTGATGTCCACCGTATAGCAGAGCATTTAAGAAGCTAATTAGGATTTCTGGGTTTTGCTCAGAGCCAAATATTTTTTTAAAGGCAAAGTCGGTTTTTGGATTAATGAAAATCATAGTTATCCTCCCCCAATTAAACGTTTACCTAAAAAACAGGCTATCTGCTCTAAGCTCTACTCGCTTCGCGATCGCTTGAAACGTCTTTCTGTGTCATTTAACCGTGAGTTTACAGCAGAATGTGATTAAAGTGGTGTCATCTGTGTGATCACAAAGAATCTGGATCAACACCTAGCGATCGCAGTCTCTCTTCTAACAATTTTGCCCGTTGTCGCTCCCTTTGAGCCAATTGTTCAGCCTCTGTTACCCGTTGTCGCTCCCTTTGAGCCAGTTGTTCAGCTTCTGTTGTACGTTGTCTCTCATGAGCAATCTGCTCTTCTGGCGTTAATATCCTTTGTTCTTGCTCATCGTACCAATACAACCACTCTCGATTTATTCCCTGATAGCTACCTCTTTCTGCTCCTATCCCTAATCCAATTTCCGATAACCACACCGGATTACCAAACTGTAACTGATACTCCCCATCCACTAACTTATACACTTCCAATGGGGCTTTACGACGTCGCAGAGGATTGTACACCACATAGTAGAGTACCCCCATATCCCGATAAATTGTTTTCTTGCTGCTATATTCGCCGCGACGCTTGTTAGATACTACCTCAAGTACCAACATAGGTACAACCTGTTCTTCCCACAATACATAAGACAGCCGCAAGTCTTCGTCAATAAATCGTTGTACCCCCAGACTCAAAAACCCATCGGGTACAATAGCTGGCTTTTCTGGGTGATAATAAATTCCCATATCCACCCCAAAAAACCAATCCCAACGATTCTCCCACAACAGCGCCAGAACCGCTTTCAGCAATGAGGGAATTAAATCTTGCAGTTCATTATCCACTGGAGTATCGTCAGAATCAGGCAGATCTTCTGCAGAAGGTAAGCAATCTAATGGGTTGTACTCTAGCATGAGTTGGTCAGGGAGCAACAACTAATTTCATTTTATTTTATTCAATTCACACAGATTTCACGGATAACCATTAAAGATGCCTAGCCGGGACGCGCGATCGCTTGAAACATCTTTCTGTGTCAATCTGCGTCATTTAACCGTGAGTCAGCGGCAGAGTGTGATTCAATCGGTGTTTTATGTGTGATCACAAAGAATCTGGATCAACACCAAGCGATCGCAGTCCCTACTCGCCCAAATCTTGATCTAAAATAGTATCGATATCCCGCACTCCGTGAAGAACCCGCAAAATTTCGATATCAGTGTCTCTAGTACGATAGAAGATCAGATACTTTCTAAAGCCCTTAACAGCTTGCTGGCGAATATCAACTAAATCAGGATTGACACAATCCCTAATCTTACCCATTCTCGGCATTTTAGCCAATTGCCTAAATGTTTCTTCTGCTGCTAAGAGAAACTGCTCCGCCGCCTCTAGATTTTCCTGGGAAATATAGGTTGCCAACTCGATTAAATCACGGATAACCTGCGGACGTTTATAAACCTTACCCATTTCCCTCTAAACCTGTCCGTTGAGCCACCCTTTCTCGCACCACTCGTCGGATATCTTCCCAATCTTGCTCCGTCATTGGTGAAGCCAATCCCGAATTCAACCCTTCTAATAGTAAAGCCTCTAAACGCTCTTGAGCTTTGCGTTTTTGGTCTTGGCGAACCAACTCACGAAAATATTCACTAACTGTGCTATAACCGCCATTTGCCACCTGTTCTTCGATATAAAGGCGCATGGAATGAGGTAGAGAAATATTGATACTTTTCATGGGCGTTTTTCTGAGGTAGCTGCTGGAATTATGGCATAAATTGCCATTTGATGGCAACTTATGCCAAGAATGTCGATAGGATTTTTCAGGTAGCACAGGGCGAAACACTGATTTCACTTGATTTATCGAAACGGTAGGGGGAGATATGAGAGGTTAACCCCACGCTCTTTCACGCCAAAGGTGATGGAGGTGTGAGGACACAATTAACATGTCTATTCGATTGAGACAGAGATGAAACTTCTTTCTGTGTCAATCTGTGTCATTTAATCATGAATCGGTGGCAGAGTGTAATTCAATCGGTGTTTTATGTGTTACAACAAAGAGTCTAGAGCAACGCCTAGCGCTGACAATCTTTCCTCTAAGCTATTAGAGATACCAATAGGAAGCGCTAAAGCGCTCACTACGAACGGCGCGATCGCTCTTTCTGTGTCCTCGTCTGCCACCTTATCTATCGAGTCTATAGGCAGGCATACTTTCCCACGGTGAAAAGTATACCATGAATTAACAGGCGATCGCAGGTCAGCAGGAAAAAATTAACCAGGCTTTATAAATACCAATTTTCAATTGGCAAGTCATCAAAATTAGCATAATCAGATACATTATTAGTCACTAAAATTAACTGATTCACCTTAGCAATTGCCGCAATTTGACTATCTGCAAACGAGGGGGTTTTGCCCAGTTTAACCAAACGCGATCTCTCGTGGGCGTGCCATTCGGCGGCGGTTTCGTTGTAAGGTAAAAACGGTAATTTCGCTTTAACTTCTTCCTGAAGATACCGTTCCAACGCTTGACGCCTTCTTGATGGTGGCAATCGATTCAAACCGAATAACAGTTCGTGCCAGACTATCGTTGCTGTTGACATCTCTCCAGCATAACGGGATAAATTTGCCATAACCCTGGCATTAGGCTTTGGCTTCATCGGTTCAGATATTATATTACTATCTAGCAAAAATCGAAGCGTCACAAATTCACCTCGCGTCCAGGAGATTTATCGCGCACATCGCCAAAAATAGCATCAACATCAATATCTAGTTCAGCGATACTATACCTGAGCCTAAATTCCTCTAACTTGTCACCAAACTTGCCTTTATCCTGATTGATTGGAGTATCAATAATTTCAATTCTCACGACTTGACCTTCAGGAATATCCAGACGTTCTGAAAATTCTAACGTTTGACCGCGTTTAATCGCTGTGATTTGCATAATGGACTCTCCCGATTTGGAAAAATTATAACGGATACAGATAACCGAATTGAGACTCACTGGGAACCTAATTTTCCCCGTCATCAGCTCAATCCTACCCAATATCGCAACAATTGGGTCTTGGGTGCGATCGCTTAAAACGTCTTTCTGTGTCAATCTGTGTCATTCTTTCTAATTATTACTGCCCTTGAGAAATTGCTCGTCTGAATTCCCGAACCGCCTCCACCCTAGAAGTCATCAAAAGGCATCGCGTTAGCAAATCAATGTCCAGGTCTGGCAATACCTCAGAAGCGTAAATCCGTTCGTAACCGTCTACTCTGAGATGATGCAACGTAAATAAACCATCTTCCCAAAACCAGACTTCCGGTACTCCCAACTCCTGATAGCGTTTAAGTTTGGAAACAGTACCACTGGTAAAGACCACTTCAATCGACAAGTCGGGAGTTTTCTTTAAACTCCCAATATAATAGGACTCGTCAGCCTGTGCTGAAGCGACCCCTTCTTTTTCTTGAGTAAAGCTACCTGTGGGGTAAAATTCGATACCTTTTTCCACAAAGTAGTCAAACAGTAGCCCTGCAATTGTCCGACTGAAGAGTTCGTGGTCTTGTGAAACTGCCAAAATTTCTACCTCACCCTTGTAGTAGAACAGTCGTATTCCAGGGGAATTCTTGAATCCCTCTTGAATGAATCGAAATTGTTGCCAGTTGATTCCCAAGTGGGTAAACCGTTGGTCTGTAAATTTATCTAGTGTCTGTGTCATTGCGATCGCTCATGTCAATGTTCATGCTATTGTTTCTTTCTTGTCGTCTTTGTTGTAACAAAAGATCTGGTTCAACTCCTCGTGATTGCCCTCGCTCCTTTAACCGATTAGAAATGCCCAGCCAGGGTGTGCGATCGCTCTTAACCTCTTTCTGTGTCAAGAAAGCGTCATTTAATCGTGAGTCTACAGCAGAATGTGATTCAATCTGTATCATCTGTGTTACACCAAAGAATCTGGATCAACACCGAGCGATCGCAGTCTCTCCTCTAACAATTTTGCCCGTTGTCGCTCCTGTTGAGCAATTTGTCGCTCATGAGCAATCTGCTCTTCTGGCGTCAAGATTCTTCGTCCTTGCTCATCGTACCAGTACAACCACTCTCGATTTATTCCCTGATAGGTTCCCCGCTCTCTTCCTATCCCTAATCCGATTTCTGCTAACCACACCGGATTGCCAAACTGTAACTGATACTCCCCATCCACTAATTTATACACTTCCAATGGGGCTTTACGACGTCGCAGGGGATTGTAGACCACATAATAGAGTACCCCCATGTCCCGATAAATTTTTTTCTTGCTGCTATATTCCCCGCGACGCTTATGGGATACTACCTCCAGCACCAACATGGGTACAACCTGCTCTTCCCACACCACATAAGACAGGCGCAAGTCTTCATCAATAAACCGTTGTACTCCCACACTCAAAAACCCATCGGGTACAATCGCCGATTCTTTGGCGTGATAATATATCGCCATATCTACTCCAAAGAACCAATCCCAGCGCTTCTCCCACAACAGCGCTAGGACAGCTTTAAGTAATGAGGGAATCAAATCTTGAAGTTCATTATCCACTGGCGTATCGTCAGAATCGGGTAGTTCTTCTGCACAGGGTAAGCAATCGGATGGGTTGTACTCTAGCATGAGTCGTTCAGGGAGCGACAACTTATTTCATTGTATTTGATTAAATGAAGGATAGATAACCTGGGGGCGTTTGTCGGAATTAACAGGCGATCGCATTCACTAATGACAGTTTCTACCTCAACCGTCGCACCTCTTCTAAACTCAAGCCAGTGATTTGACTAATCGTCTGTTCATCTAAAACCCCAATCATTTTCCTCGCTATTTCTACTTTAGACTCCTGAATCCCCTGTTCTCGTCCCAACCGTTGTCTCATCAGTGAGTTTGGCTTTTACATCCAGAAACGTATCTTTAATTCCCTGAATCTTCGGCGCGAGATAAGGATTAATAATTTCTAACTCACTGATGCGGGGATATCCGCCGTAGAGGAGAGAATTCAGGAAACTAATGAGGATTTCTGGGTTTTGTTCAGAACCAAATATCTTTTTAAAGGCAAAGTCGGTTTTAGGATTAATAAAAATCATAGTTATCCTCCCCCAATTAAAAGTAGACCTAAAACACAGGCGATCGCATGGGCTTGCTGCATCCGTCAGGTGCATTTTAGAATGTAGGGAATGTAGGGGTTCCTCGCTGCACTATTGTTAGGGAAAATCATTTAAGCTGTTCGGTATTTAAACCTTAATGTCAATAATGGCGAAAGCCTTGTAGTGCGTTTAGCGAAGCCATGCCGCAGGCTTTGCATCTTGCTCGCTACTAATACCCAATTTAAATGCATGACAGCTTAATGTGATCGAAAAAGCCCGAATCTTTTGTTCACTCCTTAGAAACGATAAGGGACTTGCGACTTAATAATGTACCAAGGACGTTTGGCTGAGTTCATGAATCCAGCTTTCCTCACTGGTACTCTACTTTTACGCAGATCCCTAACTCACAACTGACTCAGCCGTTAACTCTATTGATGAATGAACTAAGTTTAACAACGGACCCGTTTGTTCTGTCCCATTGACAGCTAAATCACTATGGCACAAATACACTCGATCGCGAACTCGCCCTAACAAATCCTGTAAAATTCGCTGTAGGCGTTCCTCATCTGCTTGGATTTTATCGGCTTCTGTCCAAGGCTGTCCAAACCAATCCTTGAGAAATAAGGGGGCTGCAAATAACGTCGCTGCACCTCCCTGACTCCAAAGATGAGATCCCGCATCTAACCAAAAATGCCAACGATGATAGCCACGGGCGGCTCGATATTGGAAAATGGTGGCTAGGGTAACGGCTGAATTAGCCGTAGCGGGGAGGCGACGCACGGGAAAGGAATTGGCGGTAACGGTTCCCCGACGCAATAACTGAATAAATTGGGAAATTGTCGCCTGCGGCGGTGTTCCCCCTCTGGCTATTTCCTGATCAGTCGTATGGGCGGGGAGTTTCCGCAATCGTCCATCCACTTCCCAATAATGTTGGGCGGTTTCCATGAGTTCCCGCAAAGCGGAAATTTGATCGTAAGGTAGATTAGAGCCATTCCATAGGAATTTCTGAATAGCGCGATCAAGAATCACCACACAGGACGGAATTAGGCGATGTTGCTGCTGTTCTCGTTGCACCTCTAACCATTGCTGAATCTGGGTGTAAGCCGTTGTCGCCCGATGTCCTAAGCGATCCCAACGGGCAAAGGTTTCAACGGGTAATAAGTGGGGGGAGTCGGGATCAGGAGAGTAGCAGTAATCGGCGAGTAAACCCGCCCGCACCGGGTCAATATTGGGACTGGGGATGGGAGAGTCTGCTTCAGTTGTCGCCACGGGTTCGGGTGTACGACTCAGAACCACGAGCATTTCGGCGATCGCCTCTCGATCCACTAACCGCCCTAACCCTGGATAGACAAGGGTTAGCAGGGTTAATAAGGCTCGAATTAAGGGGGAACTAATCAGGGGGCGCTGTTCGTTCAACGGTTCGATGGGAATCCCCTGTTTGGAGAGAATATCGGTCAAAGTATACCGGGCGATCGCGTCTAATCCGGGTGCAATGATGGCAATATCCCCCGGTTCCACTTGTCCCGACTTCACGGCGTCTATAATTACCTCAGCGGTGCGGCGCAATAACTGGGCGCGAGATGTGGTTTGTAGCGATCGCAAAAATTCCGGCAAGTCTGACAATATCATGGGGTCGTTGAGCAGGTCTACCGCCATTGGCGATAACGCATCAGCTAAGGAATCATTCGGCTGTGACGGTAAGGATTCCACTTGACACCGAGAGGCTAATCCCGACAAATAATCCGGATCAGCATTTAAACCTAAGCGCACTTGACCCTGGGGATTATAGGTAAACGCCCCCACGATACCCTGATCTAAGAGTAGATCAAACAAATCCCGTGCGATCGCGGGATACTCATCCACATCATCTGCCAGTATCGCCCGATAACGCTGGGTTAAATACTGTTGATAGGTAGCATCGGGTAACATTTCCCGCCAATAGAGTTCACCCACCAGACTGTAGGTTAACAGTCCCTTATCCAGACACCACCCCCGCCAATCCAACAGCAGTTTACCAATTAATTCCCATTGATCCGGGGTGGCTTCTAGTTCCACCACTCCCTGTTCTAGCATCCTGGGAATCTCTTCAATCGGTGTCCCACTCAGGGCGGCTAACTGTAACAAATCTAACAGACGCCGCACCCGAACTGACTCATTAGTTCCCGGTATCGGAATTAATCCAGATTCGAGTTGGGGACGCCATAACTGCATGGCTAAATCCTGTTCGGTTTCGGGGCGCAGGCGCAGGGGAAATTGCGCCCTGAGATTTAACCGTTGGATTAAAAGGGGCCAAAATAGAATCACTTCGTCCTGAAAGAAGCCCAAGGGCGTCTGACAACGCACTGGATAACGCCCCTGTAACGTCGTCGTGAGGCGATCCGTCAACTCCCGACGATTATCCGCATTGGCTGCCAAAATTAACAGGGCTGGCGTCTGATAGCGATCGCGCCGCTTTTTGTGGACAATGGGAGAGGATAATGGACGCGATCGACCCCATCCCGCTTCTACCCATTGGCGAAACAGAGTCACCAGCCGAGTTGTTTTGCCCGTGCGAGTACCACCATTAATCCAAATCGAATTCATCATTCGTCATTTGTCATTCGTCATTCGTCATACTCGCTCCCTTGAGAAGCAAGCTACGTTTATGTAAGGGTTTGAGCTTTATTTACAGAACTTAATCTAGGTGGATTTATTGCCACCAACCTACTTAGACTTAATATCTGTTAACATACCACGTAAAGTAAACTATATTAATTCTGGCGATTGAGAGCCAGGAACGCTCCGGACTATTTTTTATTGAGATATTAGCCGTTTCGATGAAGCTACCCTCTATTTTACGTCTGGCTAACCAATGGTTCGCGGATACCCCCGAAAGAGCCTTAGATCAAGCTTACAAAGCCGCGTTAACGATTAAATCCATTGAAGATGAGCATTTCAATGGGCAGAAAATTTCGGCTCGCTCCGGTCAACATAGTGATAGTGTTATTTCCTATTTTGAGGCTGACTTAAAGAAATACTTAAATACGATTCGAGTTCGCTTACGGGAATTTAGAACCAGTCGGTCAGTTTTCCGGATTTCTGAGCCAAAAACAACGAATGGCTTGCTCGGTTCCAGAGATAATTTAGCCCGCTATGATCCCATCGAATTAACCGAAAAGCAAGCGATTATCATCGAAAAACTCAACTTTATTGATGAAATATTAAAACGATATTCAGAACCTGAGCCATCCTCCGTTTCCTTGATCCCGCTATCTGCCAATCAAGTGACTCAAGCCAACGGTAATCCCAGAACGACAGCCAATGCCAAAACCTTAGCCCAGTTGAAGCAGGCTAGCGTGAATCCCCAAAATGATGCATTAGAAACAGTATCGGATAAAACCGGGGTTGTACCTCGGTCAATTCTGCGAACCGTCAACCGACTACAGCGAGAACTTGATCCTAAAGCCGAAGAGGAAGTTGTCAAGAAGTTTCGCACGTCTCGCGACAAAACCTTAATTTCGATCAAGTTTATTCTTACGCTGATTATTGTTCCCATTTTAGCCCATCAGGTGGCTAAAACCTTTGTAGTTGGACCCATTGTTGACTCGTTTCGCTCAGAAAATGAGCCGGGTATTTTTTTAAATATTGACATGAAGGAAGAAGCCTTCACCGAACTCCAGCGGTTTGAAGAGGAACTGCACTTTAAAAGCTTATTGGGAATGGCACCAAAGTTATCCTCGGAAGAAATGGAAGAACGGCTGAGAGAAAAAGCCACAGAGCTAGCTGAAGATTATCAGTATCGCAGTTCTGATGCAATTAAGAATATTTTTTCCGACTTAATTTCTCTCGCTTTTTTTGCTGGAGTGATTGTTACTAGCAAAGCGGATTTTGTGGTTTTAAAATCGTTTATTGATGATATTGTATACGGACTCAGTGATAGCGCCAAAGCCTTTATCATTATTTTGTTTACCGATATGTTTGTTGGATTCCACTCTCCCCACGGTTGGGAAGTGATTCTGGCGGCAATTTCGCGACATTTCGGGATTCCCGAAAATCATGATTTTATCTTTTTGTTTATTGCTACGTTTCCGGTTATTCTGGATTCGGTAATTAAATATTGGATCTTCCGTTATCTGAACCGGATTTCACCGTCAGCGGTGGCAACTTACCGCAATATGAATGAGTGATGTGGTCATTCGTCATTTGTCATACTCGCTTCGCGAGGAGCAAGCTACGTCATTTGTCCTCTGTAGAGTTCTGCCTTATTGTACTAGCTCAAATAAAATGAGGCGATCACCCTCTCCAAAATACATCACGTTTATTCTGATAGGGTTACCACAAATTCTTCAGGTAACATTACGGGAACTGGCGATGCCACAAAATCAGCTATATTGCGTGTCAGGATAATGTCCAAACCGGCGGCAAGTGCAGCTTCACTTGTTACCGCATCTGACATCACTATCAAATAATACCCGTTTCACTGGTATTTTGTCTCCAGATAATCAATATAGGACTCTTTGGCATCCTCTGGACTTAGCTGAACAACACCCAGTAAACGTTGAGTCCAAGGATCAAGATCCGTCATTGATGTTGCACTTAAGCTAGGAGACATGAGTGATAGCATTTCTTTTTGAATTGAAGCCAACAGAGACTGAACTAAACGCCAGCGATCGCTGATAGGTAATTGTAAGGCTTGGTTTTGCAATTTTTGCAATGTCATTGAATCTGTTTTTAAATAACTGGACTTTTTAAATTATAGCAGTAGACACATCGATTAGGACTTTCGGCACCATTGTAGAGACTATAATGCAACGTCTCTACATAAATAATGATGTGTCCTATAATGCTGGGGAATCGAGCCGTTTAAAGTGCGACTCTTTACCCTGTCGATTTACTACAATGACATCTTCAGGCTCAAAGTTATCCAAAAAAGAACTAGATTGGGTGCTGATGAGAATTTGGGTATGATACGAAGCCTTACCAAATATCGCCGATTAAACGGATTGTTTTGACAATACGCTGATAGGTTTCTTCAGCAAAAAAAACGTATCCCCTGCGGCATGGAATAAACGCAGGGTATAGGTATCCATTCCATTATCAACCTCAAACTCTATTTGCGGTGTTATCTTGGGTCCAAAGTGCAACAGAGATTGAGCGCGTCCCGATGTGGCGATGTACTGTTGAAGTCGTCCTGCCATCATCTCATTGAGCAGCTTAAAAAACGAAACCAGGTTGCTTTTACCTGCTCCGTTGGCTCCAATCAAGACATTTAAGGGGCGCAACTCCAGATCCATCGTTTTAATGGACTTGAAGCCGTTGAGAATGATTCGTTGCAGCATAATTATTCTTCTGCTTTTTCCACAGAAGGGGGTATTTGACTAGACACTTCATAAAAAGTTGTCGTGGGGGGCTTGACAAATAAATGAGACATCTTCTCCAAAATCTGTTGGTAAGCCTCATTTTGATTGTCCTCCATATCTTCGATATGATCCCAAAAGATAACGGCAATCCCTTTATCCGTTCCCGGTTCTCGCAGCATGTATGCCCCTTGGAATCCGTGAGTGTAGGTCGAGATGGCTTCTTCATAAAGCTGTTGAGCTTCTTCAAATTTACCGGGCTTAAATTCTCCGATCGCGACATACGCATACTTGTGTTTGAGGAAATCTAGAAATTCGCTCATGCTTACACTCCTTATTGATTAAGTCAACAACCAAGTATAAATGACCAAGGACATAAGACCAAGGACATAAGACCACTTCATATTGCCATCAATGTGGCAACTTTGTGCAGAAGTTGGGCAGGTTCTATGGGTTTGGGTAAGTAATCGTCAACGAGGGCGGTGAGATCGTGCTGTTCATCGGCTGAGAGTGAGGATGTGAGCAAAGCCAATACTTTAATGTGTGCTGTTGTCGTTTTATGGTGGAGATAATAGCTGATCTCATATCCGTCCATTGCCGATAACTGCCAATCCAGAATCACGGCATGGGGTTGCAGCAGTTCAATTTGCCTCACAGCCGTTGAACTTTCGATTAGCCAAACTAGATGATAACCCGCCGCCGTGAGAATTTCACAGATGGCTGTCGCACTAGCTTCGTTATTTTCGATTAAAACGATACTCCCTGGTATCGAAGATCCCTTTTCCGAGGAGGCGGGTGATTTGGTTCCTCCTGGAACAACGGATTGGATCGGCACGCAAACGGTAAAGATAGACCCTTTTCCCACAGTGGATTCAACTTCAATTGTACCGCCATGGAGTTCGACCAATTGTTGAGTCAGGGCTAGCCCTAAACCTGTACCTTCGTAGGTACGCTGATAAGTTTTCTCTAACTGCTGAAACTTTTGAAACATTAGGGGAATTTGTTCTTGGGGAATGCCAATCCCCGTGTCTTCGATTTGAAACACTGCTCGATTCTGTTCTCGCCACCCCCTTAAGGTGACCTGACCACCAGCCGGGGTAAATTTTATCGCATTTCCCAATAAGTTAAACAGAATTTGCCGGAGTCGGCGTGGATCAGCCTGAAAGCGATCCTTGGGGGTAGGGACTTGCCAATCGAGGATTAATTCGACTTGACCACTGCTGGCTTTTTCTTTTAGGGATCGTAAGGTTTGCTGGGCAAGATACCGCAGGGAAAATTCGTTGATATTTAAAACAGCTTTTCCCGCCTCTAATTGGGAAAAATCAAGAATATCGTTAATTAGTGCCAGTAAGTGTTCCCCATTCTCTTGGATGGTTTGTAAATAACGCCGTTGTTTCTCAATGGATACAGTTTTGCTACCTCCCTCCCCCAATGACCAACGCAATAATGTTGCTGATAGTCCAATCACACAAGTCAGGGGTGTCCGCAACTCATGACTCATCGCCGCCAGAAATTCACTTTTGGCATGGTTCGCGGCTTGTGTCGCTTGCAGTGCATCTCGAAGTTCCTGGGTGCGCTCAATCACTCGCTGTTCGAGGCTACTTTTTTGCTGGTGCAGTTGGGCATACAATTGAGCCTGGTAAATGGCAACTGCCAGGTGTTCGGCAATTTGCTTGAGAAACAGTTTTTCACTTTCTTGCCAGTGTCGGGGTGCAAAACATTGGTGGGCAATTAGTAATCCCCAGAGGCGATTTTGAACAATAATCGGTGCGACTAACTTAGCTTTGACTTGGGTTTGTCGCAGCAGTTGGAGTAAACAGGGAGAATCGCTGTAGGCGACTTCAATATCATCAATCACCCCAGTAAATCCTTGGTGATATTTGCTGCGACAGTTGGAAACATAGAGAGCGCAGTCCTTTTCCTCTCGCCAATTGAGAACTGAACGAATTTCATTAGAACGGCGGGCTTCATAAGTAACACACCCCTCATCCTGTTGTGAGAGAGGTGATGAAGTTAAAAACTGGGCGTTCTCGAATTCATCAGTGACATCTGTGGAATTGTCAACCTCAATTTTATCGCCTTCACTCCTCAGGTTAACCAAATCGCCGTCAAATTGATAGATTAATAATCGATCAACGTTCAAAAAATGGCGCACCTCATCGACAGCCGTGGAGAGGATAACGGGTAATTCTAGACTTTGACGGATGTGAGTGGTAACCTGGTGAACCAGCCGTTCCTGCTCAACCTGTTGGCGTAGCGCTGCTTCAATGGGTTGACCCACCTCACAGTAAGGATGGATAGATTCGTTGCTGATGGGATTAGCGGTGAGTATGTCCATCAACAACAGGGTAAATTCACTCTGGATGGCTGCTTGGTTCGCTTGTGGATAGGTTTGGACAAGCTTGAAGACATGCAGAATCTGAGGTTGGCGGGTGAACCGTTGAGTGAACCCGTCGAGAAAACCTGCGATCGCGTCTGATTCAAAGGTTAACCCAACTTGATATAGACTGGAATGGGAATTTGCTTCCGCTTCCCCCTGTGACTCAATCGGAGTCGCGATTAGCAAGGCGCGGAACCCTGGAGATACCAGCAGCGTAAATCGTTGCACCTGTTGATCTAGACCCACAGATACAATGGGCAAGTCCTGCGATCGCAAGAGTACAGCTTCCCTACCAATTTTTCCCTGCATCTGCTGCAATAACTCTTGCAGCCGCTCGAACATTGCCAATGGCAAGGTTCGGCTAAATCTTGGATTTCCCAATATCGCCATGAGTTTGGTCTAGTTTAAGCAAGTGACAATGCTTCACCCCTGATTCGGTGTAAGCGGAGCCTCTATTCGATGCTATCCAAGATATAGCGATTTATTTATAACATCTTTATTAAAATTTCTAGCCTTTTATGCTCTATCCATCATGGTATCATTTTGTAAAGAGTATAAGCGTTTGTCGGCAGGTATCATGTTTACATCTCTTTGCGATCGCTTACCTACTGGAGCCAGATCGAAAGATCCCTTTGGAGTAAATCTTGTAGCTTCAAGATGTCTTCTCGGTACACCTCAATTAGCTGCTGACGTATTTCATGAGGCAGTTTCGGCGGTTGCTCTAAGTTTTTGTTTCGTAGATCTACGTAGATCTTGTAAATCTTATTTGACCATCGTTGAGAAATAATTTGGGATAAAATATGGTACATTGGCTTGACTTTATTTATGAACGTATCTATCTTTTTATTTCTAGGTATACCTCCTTTATTCGCAGAACCAAACGACTTATTAATGGTAAACGTTGAATCAATTTCTAGAAACTTAAACAGGTCTTCCATTAAAACATCTGGATTATTCTTTAAATCTTGGAACAAACCTAACTTTATCTGGTTTTCGGAAAATAGACTGTAGTATCGTTGTAAATGGCTATAGTAAAATCCTCCTCTTATCAAACCCGATCGTTTTTTAACAATGCTATGAAAATTATTAAGTATTTCCTGATGCGTATAACTGGACAACTTTCTCTTACCAAGCATTAATAGCATAATATACAAGGAATAAGTTCTATAAGCTGGATCACGCAAGATGGCAATTAGCTTAGCGTTGGGAATGTGGCATTGTATACGTTCAGCAGCCTTAGTATGAGTCAGATAGCTCGTCGAGGCTTCACCAATGGCTATTTCATCAGAGGCTCCTTGAAACAAAGCTTGATAATCCTCTAAAGTAGGGATAGGATAGTCCTTTGTCCCATTTTTCGAGAAAAAGTGTGGCTCTTTCCGAGGACTCATATAAACTTGAGGATGTTGTTTGAGATATTGATAAACTGTTGTCGTTCCCGATTTCGCCGCACCGATAACTAAAACGTTAGGTAATGTCATACAATACACTCTCAAGCTAGATGAATACGCCTAAAATATCACAGTACCTTTAAAAAGACTATGCATCGGATTGCTGCGACACCGGGAGGATGGAACCCACAAGCTGAAGGGGTCATTTTTATTGAACAAACACCTGCTCCGATCATTGTGATCACAGCCGCCGACACCGATATTCAAACATTGGCGGCGTCAATGGCTCATTTACCCCCAGATTTCCCGGCGATTCGAGCCGTTAACCTCCTCCAATTGCAGCAGGAATTAACGATTGACACCTACACCGAACAGGTGTTAAATCAGGCAGACGTTATTATTATTCGGCTTTTGGGTGGATCTGCCTACTGGTCTTATGGATTGGAAGTGGTGCAGACAACTGTAGAACAAACAGGGGCAAACTTAATCCTATTGCCAGGAGATGATCGTCCCGATCCCAATTTAGTTAGTCATTCTACCATTTCCTTAACTGCTGTTCACCAGCTATGGCGTTATTTTATTGAAGGGGGTGTGGAGAATTGTACCAACGCCCTGAAATTTGTTGCTGATTTGTGCTTAGGAGGAAGCTATGAGCCTCTACCTCCTAAACCTGTACCGCGTGTGGGGATTTATGGATGGGGAGACGGAACGAATGAAGCGCTTACTACAAACTCTAACGTGGGGATTCTGTTTTATCGCGCTCATTATTTAGCGGGAAATACATCACCCATTGATGCACTTTGTCAAGGGTTAGTTGAACAACAGTTGCATCCTGTGCCAGTATTTGTCTCGTCGTTACGTGATCCGGAGGTACAGGCGGAAGTATTATCCTATTTCCAACCCAAAGATGATGCGGAAATTGAGGTTTTACTGAATACGACAAGTTTCTCAGTTGCTAAATTAACAGATCATGAAAAACCTGGGTTGGAGTTATGGCAACATTTGGATGTACCTGTACTGCAAGTCATTTTTAGTGGTGGTACAAAAGAACAATGGCAGGAACAGTTTCAGGGATTAACCCCAAGAGATACAGCAATGAATGTTGCCTTGCCAGAAGTGGATGGACGCATTATTACTCGTGCGGTTTCATTCAAGGCGGTGCAAACCTGGAACCCTCTGCTGGAAACGGATGTGGTGGTGTATGAATCGGTACGCGATCGCATTAATTTTGTCACTCAGTTAGCCGCGAATTGGGTAAAATTACGCCAAACCCCGCCAGCAGAACGGCGTATTGCCCTAATCTTAGCTAATTATCCTAACCGAGATGGACGCCTCGCCAATGGTGTGGGGCTTGATACACCTGCAAGCTGTGTGGAACTTCTCAAGGCGTTGCAAGCGGCGGGGTATCAGGTAGAGGATTGTCCAGAAACAGGGGATGAACTCATTCAACGCTTAACCACGGGGGTAACAAATGATCCCGAAGGATGGGAATTACGTCCGGTTCAACAGGGGTTATCTAGGCAAGATTATCAAGATTATTTTGATACGTTACCTTTAGCAGTACAGCAAGGCATCTGTAACCGTTGGCATAAAGAAAGTGAAGGATCAATATTCAGTCAGGGCAGGTTCTGCACAAATGTTACTATTAATAGCGACAAGGAAGTTCCTAAACCCGCCCATACACATTCAACATTCAACATTCAACACTCAACAATTCCCATTCCGGGAATCCAACTGGGTAATATTTTTGTTGGGATTCAACCGTCGCGGGGTTATGATAGTGACCCAAGTTTAAATTATCACGCGCCGGATTTAGAACCAACACCCACTTATTTAGCCTTTTATTATTGGCTGCGACAAAAATTTGGGGCGCAGGCGATGGTACATGTGGGAAAACATGGAAATTTGGAATGGTTACCGGGAAAAAGTTTGGCACTCTCTGAAACCTGTTATCCCGAAGTCGCTTTAGGGACAATGCCCCATTTATACCCCTTCATTGTCAATGATCCGGGGGAAGGCTCGCAAGCCAAACGGCGATCGCAGGCTGTGATTATTGACCATCTGACGCCACCGATGACTCGCGCTGAACTCTATGGTTCTTTGCAACAGCTAGAAGGGTTAGTGGATGAATATTACGAAGCGCAAAGCTTAGATCCCTCTCGCTTACCGACTATCCGCGATCGCATTACTCAATTGATTATCCAAGAAAACCTGCACCACGATTTGGGATTTGAGGATGGGGAAACCTGTAGAGACGTGCCATGGCGCGTCTTGAACACAGAAACGGTAGGGGCGGGTTTTACCGATAACATTATGTCGATGTCGGATAGCTTGACTAAACCCGCCCTTCTAGGGGAAGCAGGAAAAGCGAATCTTTTAACTCAAATCGATAGCTACCTGTGTGAATTAAAAGAAGCTCAAATTCGAGATGGGTTGCATATTTTGGGACAGTGTCCCCAGGGACGACTATTGCGAGACTTAACTGTGGCAATTGCCCGTCATCCGGGAAGGGGGCGCTTGGGGTTAACTCGTGCGATCGCGCAAGATTGGGGATGGGACTTTGATCCACTGACTCCAGAAGGTGACAGTAAGAGACAAGCGATCGCGCAATTGGAAGCCCAAGCGTCTCAATGGGTGGAATCCCTGATATCAAAGGCAGAAGGAAAGTCAACACTTAGTCAGGGCGGGTTTTGTACAAAGGTTACTCTCAATAGCGACAAGACTGTTCCTAAACCCGCCCCTACAGACGCGCCATGGCACGTCTCTACATTTAATTCCCGAATCGGACAACAAACGCAACAGGAATTAGACTGGATTCGCGATCGCCTTTTACCCGCCTTAACCCAAACCTGCCAAGAAATCACTCATTTATTGCAGGGATTAGACGGGCGCTATGTCGAGAGTGGGGCGGCGGGTGCGCCAACGAGAGGACGCCCGGAGGTATTACCCACAGGTCGCAATTTTTACTCCGTTGATATCCGTGCGATTCCTACCGAAACGGCGTGGGATGTGGGACGTAAGGCGGCGGAAGCGGTGATTGAACGCTATACCCAGGATAATGGCGAGTATCCAAAAACACTGGCATTATCTGTATGGGGAACGTCAGCCATGAGAACTGGAGGCGATGATCTGGCACAAGCGCTGGCGTTGTTGGGTGTGCAACCGATTTGGGATCGCCCGTCACGTCGGGTGGTGGATTTTGAAATTCTGCCCCTGTCGGTGTTAGGGCGTCCGCGTGTGGATGTGACGCTGCGGATATCGGGCTTTTTTCGCGATGCGTTTCCCAATTTAATTGATTTATTTTACAATGCTGTGGTCGCTGTTGCCGCTTTGAATGAAGCCCCGGCGGATAATCCCTTGGCGGCGCAGGTGAAACAGGAGACAGCGTTCTGGTGTGAAGCGGGATTGAGTGAACAAGAGGCACAGATGCGATCGCACTATCGGGTGTTTGGCTCGAAACCGGGAGCCTATGGCGCGGGGTTACAGGGATTGATTGAGGCGCAAAATTGGCGTGATGAACAGGATTTGGCGCGGGCGTATATGAATTGGAGTAGTTATGCCTACTGTGGTACATCTTCTCCAAATCAGGAGGGAATTGCAGCACCAGAAGCCTTTGAACAACGGCTGAAACAATTGCAAGTCGTGCTACATAATCAGGATAATCGAGAACATGATCTACTCGATTCTGATGATTATTACCAGTTTCAAGGGGGATTAACCGCTTCGGTGCGGGCGCTGACAGGTAAGAATCCGCAAACCTATTTTGGTGATAATTCGATTCCCGAAAATCCCAGAGTGCGACGGCTACAGGAGGAAATTGCCCGCGTTTATCGTTCTCGTGTGGTGAATCCCAAATGGATTGCAGGGGTAATGCGCCACGGATATAAAGGGGCGTTTGAAATGGCGGCGACGGTGGATTATTTGTTTGCTTATGATGCGACAGCCAATTGTGTGGCAGATTATATGTATCAAGGGGTGACGGAGGCTTATTTGTTGGATGAAAAGGTACAAGAGTTTATCCAGCAAAAGAATCCCTGGGTGATGCGGGATATGGCAGAACGGTTACTGGAGGCGCATCAGCGATCGCTGTGGCAATCGGCTCAACCTGAGATACTGGAGAAATTAAGAGCGATCGCTTTGCAAGCAGAAGGGGTGATTGAAGCGGTGAGTGATCCTAACTTGAGCGACTGACTTTTGACGGATGATGGGACAATAAGCTAATTTTATAACCTACTTTCCTTTATCGAGGATTAGCTGATGTGACAGTTCAAGGGGTGGAATGCAAATTGAAAACAGTCCCGCTTGATTTGGTTAGGATGTATCCAGGATTAGAAAACTCAATTACTAAGGCGTTGCTGAATGGACTGAATAACAGCAGCGTTTTTTGTTTCATAAATTCCAGAAACAGGCTCATACGTTATTTTTTCTGCTCAATCGGGTGTGACAGTTAAAGGGGTGGAACAGTGACTGCAAACAGTTTCTGATCAGTTAGCTACCATTTGTATAGATAGGATTAGAAAACTCAATGCTGGGGCGTTGCTGAATGGACTGAATAAACAGCAGCGTCTTTTTTTGTATTGTTTTTTTGTATCTAATACTACAGAATTATAGCAAAAAATTTGTATGCGTAGCCATTATAGCAATCGCCATAGCGGTTAGGACGCATCTTATGGTAGAGACGTTGCATGCAACGTCTCTACAACAGTTCATTTGTCCTAATCGATGTGTCTACTACTATAACTTCAGCGTTGCTGTTCAAGAGTGGGGCAAGTCATAGGCTTTCCTTGACATGCTCTCTTGCTAGAAGCGTAAAGATTTTACACAAATCGTAGTAAAAAGAACAGACAGCGTTTTAATCTAGGATCAGACCAACCGTTCAGATGGGTACCAGTCAGCTCCTCTGGTTAAATCGAAGTAACCGATAAACACAGTCGCTTACTTCGTTATGTCACGTATTTGTAAACCTACATGGAGGCGTGGCATTATTTTCCGATGATAATCTTAGATTGAACGGGAGAGGAATGCCACGAAGAACAATGATTCGGTCATTTAGTGTGCATCCCCAGTCTATTCTCAAAGTCAAACAAGCTTGGCGCAATAAGAGTCAGGGGCGCGATCGCGAACTGGCGGAAGCCCTGGGACTATCGTTAGATACCCTAAATCACTTTCTCAAGGGACAACCCGTTAAAGGACTAAACTTTGTCGAACTTTGTCAGGTCTTAGAATTGGACTGGCAGGATGTGGCTGGTTTAGATAGCCAGCAGAATCTAGTTTTTGACTCACCGATTGAAGTGGGTGAGTTCTTGGCTTACTCCTACAGCCATGGGGTGAGTGCTGTTGACCAAGCATTACAAACACTGGTGAGAACACTTTGCCAACTATTGGGTCGCCTCACCCGCAAAGTCGGGAATTTGCTGCGTGCGGATCGCACCAGTATTTTTTTATTGGATCGAGAACGACAAGAATTGGGTTCACTGATTGCTGAGGATGGAGACGGCGGTAGTCTGCTGATCGATATTCCGGCTAACAAAGGAATTGCTAGTCTCGCCGCCTTTTCCTTAAAAGTAATTAACATTCCCTTTGATGTCTATGATGATCCGCGCTCCGAGATGGCGCAGAAGACAGATCGCCGTACCGGATACCGCACCTATACCATTTTGGCTTGGCCCCTACTAAACGAGAAACAAGATCTTGTCGCAGTGGCGCAGTTAATCAATAAATTAAAGTCCAACTACCAACCGGAAGATGATCTAGTCAAGAAGATTGATCCTCGTGGTTTTACCGGAGATGATGAAGTCCTATTTGCCAAGTTTGCCCCTTCGATTCTCCAGATTTTAGAACGATGTCAATTTTGTTACCAACTTGCCCAAAAACTCCGAGAAACGACGGATATTCAACCCGGTAGTTTGCGAGAAATTGAATTGGTTGAGCAACTTCAGCGACAAGAACGACAGTTACAGAAGAATCTTCAACGGCTCTAGAGGGAGATGGGGGAGATGGGGAAGCTGGGTTAGAGAAGTGACAAAGAACGAATGACGAATGACCAAAAACTACGTCGGATAACGACACTGTCTTCCCCAAAAAAGTTACTCTAAGTCGTTGGATACAATTAAACTTGAGCTTGATGAGGTACAGTCTCTAAGCAAGATCCCCGACTTCGTAGGAGTTGTCGAGGATCTGTCTGTGTAGTTTTAATTAACTAAAGTCAGAAATTTATAAAAGCCGTTGGCATCATTATCGATTCTTTAATTTGTCGGTAAAATCGAGTTAATTATAACTCAAAGTCAATTTATTTAACATTTTTTAATAATCGGAATACCAAAAATAGAGTAATAGTCCTGAAAGCTGGATAAATCTGAGTAGTTAGTAATGTAGCTCTAGTGAATTTAATTCTCTGGGTATGAAATTTTCTCCCCTGATTCCGGCAAAAAAAATTCAGTTCAGTGCGGGATTATTATTGCTAGTTTTTTTCGGATCTGGATGTAATAATCAATTCGATGAATTAGCCACACAGACTTGTAGTGAGGCAGAATTAGCTGTTGCTGAAGCCCAGCAGCAATTTGATCAAGTTGAGGAGAAGTTAGCTAGCTCAAGTCAGTCAGATATTCAGACGGTTGATACATCGGTCTTGCAAGAGCTGCAAGAAACCCAAGAGTACGCTTTTGAGATTTGCGAACAAGGCGGATAGTCAAAAAGAAGGATGGGAAGGTCAGAGGGTAGGGGTATCGGGCGTCTAAGTATTTATGAATATTTTTTTATGGTGCAATCTTAACTATTTTCTGATTAAAATTCAATTTCAAAGACTGTATTATTAGCTTTCTTTATTTCCAGCTTGCCATTAAGCTGTGCCACTAAAGCGCGGACTAATTGCAACCCCAAGCTTTTGGGCGAATTAAAGTCGATCCATTCAATTGGTGTTGGCTTGTTATTACCCACGATCAATTTATTTTTTGGGTTCTCTTTTTTCTTTGAATAAATTTCAATCCATATATGACCTTTGTAATTGTTTGCTTTAAAGGCATGTTTTAAGGCATTAGAGATGAGTTCGTTAAGAATTAATCCGCAATAAATTGCGGTTGACAGATCAAGGTTTAAATCTTGATCGATATTAAGGTGTAGACGAATAGATTCGGGATGAATAGCATAGGTTTGAATCAAATGATAGGTAAGATTTTCAATATAATTGAGAAAGTTAATCCGCTGCAAGTGATCAAATTGATAGAGTTCCTCATGGATAAGAGCCATTGATTTGATTCGGTTCTGGCTGGCTTGGAAGAGGGCAAAAATATCAGGGTCATCAATTTGCTGTGATTGGAGATCAAGCAGGCTAGAGACAAGTTGTAGGTTATTTTTGACCCGATGGTGAATTTCTTGGAACAGTACTTCCTTTTGCTGTAAGGAAATCTTAAGCTGATTCTCGATGTATTTGCGATCGCTAATATCCATTGCCGCGCAGGTAATTCCCTCTATGTCTCCGATTGAGTTGCGTAAGGGTTCGACGGTCAAATCGTAGTATCGAAGTTCACCATTAATGGTGAGAGAGACTTCCTCTCGCATTCCTATCCCACTGGTCAATACACGCTGCTTGATGGATATTAACGGTTGTGCTTCTTGGGGGGCTAGGAGTTCGCTGTCGGTTTTTCCCAATATAGCATCCACGTCATCATCAGGAACCACATTGTAAGCCCAAGTGTAGCGTAACTCCTGATCTTGATTAAACACCACCAATGGTGCATGTTTCAGCACCGTGCGGAAGCGGGTTTCACTTTGCCGGAGTGCTTCTTCTACCTGGTGACGTTCTCTCAATTCACGTTGTAACTTAGCATACACTTGGGCTTGATGAATCGCGATCGCACAATGATCGGCAATGGCTTGGACAAACTCAATATCCTCTCGGTTCCATTCCCGTGCCTGATCACACTGGTGTAGACTAATTCCGCCAATATAGGAATTTTGGTAAAGCAACGGCACAATTAAAATAGCGCGAATTTCACATTCCTGCGCCGCCTCGATTAACACATCGGGAAAATTGGGAGTAATTTGCGGGACAACCACAAGCTCACCCTGGCTCAATTCCTGGTGGTGATACCGATAAAAATCACAGTAGACCCCCAAAATACTCTCCCGTTGGGCGGTCGCTTCAGAAACGTGATGCGCTCTCATTTGCGACTCATCATCCGGTCGAAAAATCAAACAGCGACTGACATTAAGTGTTTCATGGAGCTGATCGACCGTAGTTTGGAGAATATCTTCCAACACCAGTGTACCGCGCATCGCTTGCACAATTTGGTTGAGTAATGTCTGTCGGGAGACTTGGCGTCGCAGTTCGATGAGTTCCTGTTCTAATGCGGTAATATGGGTTGGGTGAGAAGAGTTTACCTGTAGGTGAGAGTTAGATGGCTGCTCGACGGACATGGTTCTCCTTAAGGGAAGGATATGACAGAAAAAATTTGATCCTAGTTCATCAAAGGAGGTTTTGGATAGGTATCAGCAGTTAGATGGTTTCGTCTCTGTCTCACGGTATATTAGTTCTACCCAAAGTGGTATGCTGAATAAATAGCTATCAAATCACTTCATTATTTCATCCGAAACAGAAAGTTTGTTTTAATCTTCATATCTCATTTCGTCGCGATCGCGTTTAGTTTTAGAGGGCAGTTTGCCGCGCATTCTTCATCCCTCAGTAAACACCTAGAGACCACTTGAAGTTAAACTGAAGACTTAAGAATCCGTGATCGACATCTGTGTCGGACATCGGCAGTGAGCGCTAGCTGAGGTAATTCATCAATGACCCTCGGATACTTCGAGGAGAACTCTCACCATTCAACTCTTGCAATCCGGCTCTAGCACAGTATAGAACTATCCAGGCTGATTATGTCTGAATTAAGAGAAAACAACATTCCCCTCCAGACGGGATCGCGCAGTGAATTGCGAGAGTTAGTTCGGACTCAACTGCAAATGCTGTTGGAACAAGAAAACTTTCAGGGCGCTAAACAGGTATTAGTTCCTGTACAACCGGTGGACATCGCCGACGCGATCGAAGGATTGCCCGACGCCCTACAGGTTATCGCGTTCCGCTTACTCTCGAAAGCTGAGGCGATCGAAGTTTACGAGTACCTTGACTCTAGTGTCCAACAATCGCTGATCGAGGAATTTAAACGCCAAGAGGTACTTGACATCGTGGACAAAATGTCTCCCGATGATCGAGTGCGATTATTTGATGAATTGCCCGCCAAAGTTGTTCGCCGTTTGCTCGCCCAACTGAGTCCCCAGGAACGCCAAGCCACTGCTCAACTCCTCGGTTATGAAGCCGATACCGCCGGGCGAATCATGACGCCGGAGTATATTTCCCTGAAAGAAAGCTTAACCTTGGGCGAAACTCTGGAACGGATTCGGAGTTTAGCCAGTACCACGGAGACGATTTATTACGTTTATGTCACTGATGCAGAACGACATCTGAGTGGAATCGTTTCATTGCGGGATTTAGTCGTGTCTCCACCGGAACAAACTCTAGGTGAAGTAATGAGTCGCGATGCCGTTTGTGTTCACACCGATACCGATCAAGAAGACGTGGCGCGGTTAATCCAACGTTACGACTTTCTGGCTGTACCTGTGGTTGATCGAGAACATCGTTTAGTGGGGATTGTCACCGTTGATGATGTGATCGATATTTTAGAACGAGAAACCACTGAAGATATCTATGCCTTAGGGGGTGGGGTACAATCTGGGCGCGATAATTACTTTCAAACCAACTTAATTACTGTTGCCCGCAAACGAGTGGTTTGGTTATTTGTGTTGTTACTGACAAACAGTGTGACTGCCACCATCATTAACTCTCAAGCAGACATCTTACAGAGAGTTGTGGCGCTGGCGGCATTTATTCCTCTGTTAACGGGTACAGGGGGAAATGTGGGCGCTCAATCGTCAACGGTGGTGATTCGTGGTTTAAACACTGACGAAATTCGAGATATGGGTTCATTGCAAGTGATCGGGCGTGAAGCTATGGCAGGAGCGCTACTGGGAACGATTTTAGGCTCAGTGGCAACGCTTTGGGCGTATCTGCTCAGAGATGATATCTTTGTTGCCGTTGCTGTGGGTATCAGTTTAGTCGCGATCGCGATTCTGGCATCGGTAGCGGGTTCGGCGTTACCGTTTCTGTTCCGTTCCCTGGGATTAGATCCGGCTTTGATGTCAGCCCCGTTTATTACGACGGCGGTTGATGTGTTGGGTGTGTTGATTTATTTTAATATTGCCAGAATGGTTCTTGGTCTTTAATTATAAGTAGGTGGACACAATTAGAGTTAACGGTTGAGATTGGGGAACAGGGAACACCTCGACTTACCTCGACTTCGCTCGGTAACACGCTCGGTGTGTCACAGGGAACAGGGAACAGTACAGAATGTCCTAACCTGTCAAGGTAGCTGCTATATTTGTCATTCGTCATTTGTTTATATCATTTGTCATTCGTCATACTCGCTCCCGAAAAGAAGCAAGCTACGTAATTTGTTTGTTCATAATTCATAATTCCAAGACTATAGATGAATTCTCATGACAGGGAATGCTAACTCACCGTCTGAAAATTGCCGAGTGTATCTTTGTTGCTGTCTCAATCATTGGCTGGGCTGTCGCGGCGGCGTCTGGTGAAATTATCTATGGGGCGGTTCCATTGTCAATTGCCCTGTTGCTCAATCTGATCAATCGCCTTCGGTTTGAGCAACAAAGCCGAAATCGGTTAACGGGAGCCATGGCGCAATTACATCGACAACTGTCCCAAGAGAGTCAATCGTTATACCAACAGCAACTTAAGCAAGCACTCGCCTCTCTACAAGCAAAACTCCCCGACTATCTGGCTCAAATTGAGAATCCCGCTTCGGAATTAGGGGCGATCAAAATTGCCCAACTTCAAGCTCGAATGGTTAGCGTGGAGCAATCGCTGCGGAATGTTGTGGATTATCTCAATAGTGCTTCATTGCCAAACCACATCGAGCAATTAGAAGCCGCGATCGCACAAATCACTGCCGATCTTGAGCAGCTACAATACCAAATCCCTTTTGCTACCAATCCAGAACAACCAACCCCTTGGCATACAGAGGCGGGGGGTGAACCATCCCTGTTTCCTGTCGCGTCTGAATCCGTTTCCCCTGTGAGGAGAGCTGGGGGAGCTGGGGAAGCTGGGGAAGCGGGGGAAGCTGGGGAAGCTGGGGACGTCTGTAGAGACGCGCCATGGCGCGTCTGGGAAGAAGATATGAGAGCGTATCCGAGTGCTTTTGTTCCTGAACCAATCCTACCCAATTGGGACTTCCGATTCACTCTGAAAGGACATCAGGATTGGGTTAGTGCTTTGGCAATAAGTTCAGATGGACAAATTCTTGCCAGTGGTAGTTTAGATAAAACCGTGAAGCTGTGGCATCTAGAGACGGGGGATCTGATTCACACATTTAGTGATCATCAACAGGGAGTCCTCTGTCTTAGCTTAAGCCCTGATGGTAAATGGCTGGCGAGTGGGGGATTTGATCAGACGATTAAGGTCTGGAAACTAGAGACTGGAGAATTATGCCATACGTTGACAGGTCATAACGGTTCGGTGCGATCGCTGGTGATTATGCCAGATAACCAAACTCTGATCAGTGGTAGCTTTGATCAAACCATTAAGCTATGGCACTTGGATCAGGGAAAATTTGTGCAGGATTTAGTTCAAGACGCCGGAAGATTATCCGCGATCGCCTTAAGTCCAGATGGCAAAACCCTTGCCAGTGGCGGCGGAGATGGCATTATTGATTTATGGCATGTTCAGCCGTTTGATCTAGACTTCAGTCTCACCGATAATCTGAGTTCAATCAACTCCCTTGCCTTAAGTCCCGATGGGCATCGGTTAGCTGCTGCCTGTACCGATGGTACTCTGAAGGTATGGCAACTCGATAGTGCTGAACGGGTAGAGAGTTGGCAATGTCCCTGTGCCCCCGCCATGTCGATTATTTTTAGCGATAACGGGCAAAGTGCGATCGCGGCTCATGCAGACGGTACGATTAAGATCTGGTGGCTAGGCATCGATGAACCGTTGCTTGTCTTGGACAATAACGATGCTGGTTCTGTGGTATCTGTGGCTCTCAGTCCAGATGGTCAGTGGTTAGCAGGAGGAAATCGGGATGGTACAGTTAAAGTTTGGCAGCAGTTATAGCGCTACGCGCCAGGGAAATAGGCAATAGGCAACACCTCGGACTTCGGCGTGAGCGCGGCTCGACTGAGCGCTCGCCGAACGTCCGAAGTCCTGTCGAAATTCAGGGTCAAGCGATTTTAATTTTTCTTTTATGTCCTAACCTTAATGCGTAGTGCTATATAAGATTTGTAGGGATGTGCCATGGCACGTCTTCAGGTTTGTGTAGGGGCGGGTTTTACTACTATCGTTTTTCACCTAACCATAAATGTAACTAAACCCGCCCTGACTATTACCGAATGGCTGTATTCATTCCCGTTCCCTATTCCCTATTCCCTGTTTCCTGTTCCCTTGACAAATGGCAAATGACAAAACAAACTGGCTTTTCATCGCTGAATCTGTTGCTATTGCCGCCTCATTTGTAGGAGCAATAGTAGCAGTTATATCTGAACAGATAATTTATGGATTAGCGCCTTTAGCGATTTCCCTGTTACTCAATCTAATTAACCGCCGTCGTGTTGTCCAACAGCTTCGGCGCAAGATCAACGATCGCACTCAAATTGACAATTTAAGCCGAGATATCCAAACCTTACGTGCAGATATCGCTCAACTGAAGCAACCTGACTCGAATCAGATGTCTAGAGAGGAACTGTCTGCTGTTGTCTCTACCGTTGAGGCAATTAATGAGAAGCAAAAGGCGTTACGAGGTTCTCTGGCTCCCCTACAATCAAAACTTGATGAATTGAATCAAAAATTCAGGCAGCGTCCTGAATTAGAACAGATTGAGACGTTAGCTGGGATTATCGTAGCTCTCAAACAGACCATCGATCAACTTCCCCAACCCGATCGCACCGCCGCTTCTGTCAACCCAGAGCGAGTGGAACAATTAGAACGTGCGATCGCGCAAATCCAACAGGAACTATCACAACTTCAGCCGTAAGCTGTCATACCAAATTCGGGTTAACTATTCCCCTTATAACCCAGTCCTTACCTTGCGAACTACTCTTCAGGAAGGCTTCGCATACATTCGTATAGCAGCGATTTCAATCGCCATGGCAAAAGGGGGTTCCTCTGGTATTTTACCCAAAAACGGCTCAGACAATTCGTAGACAGTCTAAATATAGGATAGCCGATTATTTATGTATTATAGCCATTTCCTGATAATTAATAGCGGAACACAATTTGCAACATTCGCGTCCATACTAACCACATCGAGCTGTTAATATTCAATAAGAATACGCCTCTGATCATTTTGCCAACTGTACAACCTCGTGCCAAAGCCAAAAACACAATCCCAGAGATTCCCCAAAGATGGAATCGCTCAGTTATGAATAAAAGACACCCTTCTCGCCTAACCACTATGTCACCTCTCTCCTTACTCTCCGACTCCCCGGTAAGTGTCTTGAGACTCTGGCGCTGGGGGACAGCACTTGCCACAGCCACATTTGCCAGTGGACTATTGATGACTCCCGCCGTTGACGCTCAATCCGCCGCACCGCAACCCATATTTGAGAACGTAAAACTGGGGCGACGATTTTCACCTGATCCGTTGATTATTCGGGGGATCAGTGGCGGTTCCGTTTCAACGCCAAATGTTTCGGGTCGTAGAGAAACACCAACTGGTTCTTGTATCGGATTTATTGATGAACAGCCTGATCATATCCTAGAGTTAACGTCTTTTTTCAACTATCTCAGCTTACAAGTGGAAAGCCCGGAGGATACTACTCTATTGGTGAGGGGTCCTGGTGGAAGTTGGTGTAATGATGATGCTGACGGCAAAAATCCTGGAATTTCGGGTCAGTGGTTAGCAGGGGAGTATAAAGTTTGGGTTGGCTCTTTTCAAGAAGATAAGTATCATCCTTACGTGATTCGGATTAGCGAAGTTCAACTGCTTAATCCGGGACCCTCTCGGCGTTGATGGGGTGAGGGGGAAGCGGGGGAAGCGGGGGGAGCAAGGGCGTGTTGAGATTAAGACGTACTTCCTAATTTCGCTGCCAATTCTCCTTTAATCCGATTGAGAATTGAAGTTTCATCTAATGATTCCAGAATGCGACTGACGACAGTTTTCGGGGCGTCTTCTCCCCAAGACGCACCATTGGCTAAATAAACTTTCGTCACTTGTCCAATTGCATAAGTGGAAACCCCCGCGACACCCGCCTGAGTCATAGCGACAGACAGATAAGGCGCTAAGGTAACTCCTCCAGTTGCAGGCGCAGAAAGTCCTAACAATCCCTTAATACTACTCAATCCCAATGTGGCTAAAACTTCGCTTGCACCAATTCCGCCCATACTCAGGGCAATTTTCTGCAGCAATCCCACCGCACCTTGCTGGGTCATGGAGATACCGTAGAGGCGAGATAATGCTAGAATCATCACTACATCTACAACCGTTGCCGTGAGTAGATCCAGAACCGTAACTGGATTGAGTGCGATCGCGACGGCTTTGGTCATCACCGCTTTCCAGATCACCTGATTGGCACTTTCTTCCCGAATCGCCATTTTCCGTTGCACCAGTTGTTCATTCACCTCACCCGCGTACATCATCGAATTTAGGGCGACTAAGGATTTACCTTCCCGGTGCAAAATTTCCAATATTTTCAGCTTTAATTCTTCTATCTGGGGAGTTCCCAGACGCCGTTGAATCGCCCGACTCCCATCAGCACGACGCACAGCTACTGCTTCTAACGGTGCAGCCGCCACCCGGACAATCTCAGCCGGAGATAACAACTGTTTGACCCGTTCATCACGAATTTTACGATAAATCGCCTCGCGATCGGCGTCGGGATATTGGTCTATTTTATTAAAGACGAGTAGCATTGGCTTCCCACTATCTCGTAATAGAGACAGAGCTTCATACTCGACTTTGGTGATATCCCCAGCGATAATAAATAGAATCAGATCTGCTTGTCTGGCAACCGTTACCGCTAATGCCTCGCGGGTTTCCCCATGGACTTCATCAATCCCTGGCGTATCAATAAACTGAATTTGGGACTCCCCAATACTGGGTAACGCTACGCGCAGGATTTCCTGATCCGTGTTTGCCAAGGTTTCTTGACTTAACTGCCAATTCGCCGTTTGAGCATTCCGAGTCACCCCATGCAGCGCCCCGGTTTCAAACACAGGTTGTCCTAATAACGCATTAAGGACAGAGGATTTACCCCGCCCAACCATACCAAACGCCGCGAGTTGCACACAACTGTGTTCTAGCTTGTCCAAGAGGTTAGCTAAATCCTCAATTTCTGATTCTAACCCCACTTGTTCTTGGCAGGTTAAGTCAAGATTGCTGACTAACTCACGCAAAGAGTCTTGGGCGCGTTTGTGGTGGAGTTCCCCCTGAACCGCGTCAACACTCCACATTGCCCAATCCCAGTCTTGGTTTGAATCAGGAGAATTGTTAGTCAAAATTATACCTCCATTGGGAACCAAGGGCTTGGGAACCAAGCCCCTACGCTGTGGCTCAATCACCTTATCCGTCAAACCCTCCCCTACAATCCAATTAATCCTCACTATACGCTTCCATCCCCACACAAGAACAAACCAGATTGCGATCGCCAAAGGCATTGTTAATCCGCCCTACTGCTGTCCAGAACTTGTGTTCCTTTGTCCAGGGTGCAGGATAAGCCGCTTGTTCGCGAGAATAGGGGCGATTCCATTCCCCAGCAATTAACACCTCTGCCGTATGGGGGGCATTTTTCAGCAGATTATTCTCCTGATCAACCTCCCCGGATTCAATCGCCTCAACCTCCTGGCGAATCCCAATCATCGCATCACAGAATCGATCCAACTCTTCCTTCGACTCGCTTTCTGTCGGTTCCACCATCATTGTTCCCGCCACGGGCCAAGATACTGTTGGCGCATGGAATCCATAATCCATTAGCCGCTTGGCAATATCATCCACCTCAATCCCGGCTGACTTTTTCAAGCCCCGCAAATCTAAAATACATTCATGCGCCACCAAACCCGATTTCCCTTGATACAGAATCGGATAATAAGGCGCTAAGCGATGGGCAATATAATTTGCATTCAAAATCGCCACCTTCGTCGCTTGGGTTAACCCATCTGCCCCCATTAACGCGATATACATCCAGGAAATCGGTAAAATACTGGCACTTCCCCAGGGGGCTGACGCCACAACGCCAACGGAGTCACTATTGGGTACTGATCCATAACCTTTCACAAACGACACATCTGGCAAAAACGGCACTAAATGAGACTGTACCCCAATCGGTCCCATCCCCGGACCCCCGCCTCCGTGAGGAATACAAAAGGTTTTGTGTAAATTTAAATGGCAAACATCTGCCCCATAGTCTCCAGGGCGGCATAATCCCACTTGGGCATTCATATTCGCCCCATCTAAATACACTTGTCCACCCTGGGCGTGAATCGTATCGCAAATTTCGCGAATGTCTTCCTCAAAAACGCCATGGGTAGACGGATATGTCACCATCAACGCGGCTAAATTCTGGCTGTGCTTTTCTGCCTTTGCCTTCAAATCATCTAAATCAATATTTCCTTGGTCATCACAGGTAACAGCAACCACCTTTAATCCTGCCATAACCGCACTGGCTGGATTGGTTCCATGGGCAGATTGGGGAATCAAGCAAATATGGCGATGTCCCTCACCCCGGTGTTCATGATACTGGCGAATCACCAGCAATCCTGTATATTCCCCTTGCGCCCCCGCATTAGGTTGTAAGGAAATCCCGGCAAATCCGGTAATTTCAGCCAACCACCTCTCAAGCTGCTGGAATAAAAGCTGATATCCTTGGGTTTGAGACAAGGGGGCGAAGGGATGAATCTGGCTAAATTCCGCCCAAGTAATTGGCATCATCTCGGCTGTGCCATTGAGTTTCATCGTACAGGAACCCAAGGGAATCATTGAAGTTGTCAGGGATAAATCCTTGGCTTGGAGACGATGAAGATAGCGCAATAACTCGGTTTCTGAATGATAACGGTGAAAAACCGACTCAGTAAGATAGCCACTGGTGCGGGCAAAAGGAGGTTCAAACCCGTCAACCTCTCGTTTCAGCAGGGCGTCTACAGGAAACGGTAGCGAATCAATACCCTCGACACCAACTGATCCAAAGATATCCAGGAGAGTCACCACATCCTGGAACGTTGTCACTTCATCCAGGGTAATCGCGATCGCACTTTCATCCAACACCCGCAGATTCATCCCCCTGGCTTGCGCCGCCTTGAGAATATCGCCGATTTCCTGGCTATCTAACTCAACCCGTACTGTATCAAAGAACGGTTGTGAACTAATGTTATAACCCAAACGTTCCAACCCGGCTGCCAATATCACCGTTAACCGATGCACCCGCTGGGCAATTTGCTTAAGCCCCTCTGGTCCATGATAAACCGCATACATACTAGCAATCACCGCCAGCAAGACTTGGGCGGTACAAATATTACTCGTGGCTTTATCCCGACGGATATGCTGTTCCCGGGTTTGTAAGGCAAGGCGCAAAGCGGGTTTGCCTTGGGCATCCTTAGACACACCCACAATTCGCCCCGGAATCTGGCGTTTATACGCCTCACGGGTGGCAAAATATGCCGCATGAGGTCCACCGTATCCCAGGGGAACACCAAAGCGTTGCGTCGTTCCCACGGCAATATCCGCACCGAATTCACCTGGGGGTGTAAGCAGGGTGAGACTCAAAGGATCAGCGGCAACTGTGACTAAACCGCCCGCCTCATGTACCTGGTTAACAAACTCCCGATAATCATAAATCGTGCCATCGGTAGCCGGATATTGTAGTAATGCCCCAAAAATTGGCGACTCCAAGTCAAACGTCTGATGATCCCCAACAATAATCTCAATTCCCAAGGGTTTGGCACGGGTTTGCACCACCTGAATCGTTTGCGGATGGCAATCCTGCGACACAAAAAAGGCATTGGCTTTGGTTCTGCACAAGCCATAACTCATACTCATCGCTTCCGCCGCTGCTGTTCCCTCATCCAGTAGTGACGAATTAGCGATATCCAAACCCGTTAACTCAATAATTAGGGTTTGAAAGTTCAGCAATGCCTCCAGGCGCCCTTGAGCAATTTCAGCTTGATAGGGGGTGTAGGCGGTATACCAGCCCGGATTTTCCAGAATATTCCGCTGAATCACGGGTGGGGTGATACAGTCGTGATACCCCATACCAATGAACGAGCGAAACACCTGATTTTTTGAGGCAATGTCCTGAAGGTGGGCAAGGGCAGCTTTTTCACTTTGGGCGGGGGGTAAGTTGAGGGGATGATTTAACCGAATGGTTGAGGGAACCGCGACATCAATCAATTCATCCAGGCTGGAGTAACCCAATGCCTCCAGCATTTGCGCTACGTCTTCAGCATTGACACCAATATGCCGTCTGGCAAAAGAATCAGTTGATAGGAGATGATCCGCCGCCGAAAGCGTCGGCTGAGAATCATGAGAGAAGCTATTGAGGGTTGTGTCTGGATTAACTGAGACATTTGAGTTCGCCATATCAAACCGATTCATTCAAGGTGTTTTGGTGCATCAAGCCGCTAGAGTCAGCGTGACTCCTTATTATTTTTTAACAAACCATTCATAATTGTGCTGTCATTCGTCATTTGTTAATTCGCTTCCCCCGCTTCCCCTGCTTCCCCTGCTTCCCCTGCTTCCCCTGCTTCCAGACGTAGCAAGCTACGTCTCTACATTGCTCCCCCTGCACCCTTCAGCTTACTCCTCGCCCTCAACCTGAGCCTGATATTCAGACGCCGACAACGTGTCTTCCAATTCATCGGAATCATTGACTCGCACTTTCAGAAACCACCCTTCACCGTAAGGATCTTCCGCAATCTGTTCAGGTGATTCTACGACAGCATCGTTGCGTTCAATCACCGTTCCCGTAACTGGCGCATACATATCCTCAACGGCTTTCACCGATTCAATCGTGCCAAAGGTTTCCCCTTTTTCCAAGGCACTATTCACATCAGGCAGTTCGATGAACACGATATCACCTAACTGATCGATGGCAAAGGCACTAATCCCAATCGTGGCAATTTCCCCATCGAGTCGTACATACTCGTGGCTGTCTAGATACTTTAAGTCTTCTGGATACTCTAAAGCCATTTCATGTCCTCAAGAAAGCAGCAAAGCTAAGTGTACAACTTCTGATCGCGCCATAATAAACGCTATGGATAAAGAAACTCTCAAACGACGGCTCTTAGGTGAGTTTAGCTGGAAACGACTGGTGCGATCGCTAATTTTTATCTACGTCTTCTTTGCCGTATACGTCTTCTTTATGGCAGATCGGATGATTTTCCTACCGCGCCCCTCCAGCTACCCAGACACCCCTGACATTCTCAAATTAACGACGGCTGATGATCTCCAGATTTCCGCCGTTTACTTGCCCAATCCGACAGCTACCTATACGATCCTCTATATTCACGGGAATGCTGAAGACATAGGTGAGATTCAGCCCCTGCTGCACCATCTGCACAGTCTCGGATTTAGCGTCTTTGCCTACGATTATCGCGGCTATGGCACCAGTCAGGGAAGTCCCTCTGAACAGAATGCCTATCGCGATAGTGACGCCGCCTTTACCTATTTAAAAGAGCAACTGGGAGTACCCCCCGAACAAATTATCGCTTATGGACGTTCTGTTGGCGGCGGTTCAGCCGTCGATTTAGCCACCCGTCACCCGTTGGCAGGTTTAATCCTCGAAAGCAGTTTCACCTCAGCCTTTCGCGTCGTGCTACCCATCCCGATTTTGCCTTTTGACAAATTTCCCAACCTAGACAAGATTAGCCAGGTAAACTGTCCCGTCTTAGTCATCCACGGTACTGCTGATGAAACGATTCCCCTCTCCCACGGAAAACGCCTATTTGCCGCCGCCCCTGAACCGAAACGCTCCTTCTGGGTAGAGGGTGCAAGTCATAATGATCTGTTCTGGGTGGCTGGAGAGCAATATGGGGAAGCATTACAGGAGTTTGCCCAGTTAGTCGCCAAAACGCAATCCCCCGACGAATGACATAAGACAAATGACATAAAACCAATTCGTCAAGAAAGAATGACATCACCCCTGCTATTTTTGGTAAAATTCACTATAATTAATTTGGAAGGTATATATTCCGGGTAATTTACAACATTGTTTACAACCGTACTGCCTCAAACGAAACAACCCTTTGGGTCAATCCCTGATGACCTATTTGACGCCATTGACACCCTCAAGCGGGAACTCAACGCCGTTATCCTTGCCCACTACTACCAAGACCCCGATATTCAAGATATTGCCGATTATATTGGCGATTCTTTAGGACTTTCCCGCCAAGCTGCTGATACAGATGCAGATGTTATTGTCTTCGCGGGTGTTCATTTCATGGCAGAAACTGCCAAAATTCTCAATCCCAACAAACTTGTTCTTCTACCCGATTTAGAGGCAGGTTGCTCTCTGGCTGATAGTTGTCCCCCGGATGCATTTGCCCAGTTTAAGGCAGAACACCCTGACCATTTGGTCATCTCTTATATCAATTGCTCCGCCGAAATTAAGGCGATGAGCGACATTATTTGCACCAGTTCCAACGCCATCGATATTGTCCAGCAAATTCCCCCGGATCAACCGATTATTTTTGCCCCAGATCGGAATTTAGGACGCTATGTGATGCAGCAGACAGGTCGTGATTTGCTCCTATGGCAAGGAAGCTGTATTGTTCACGAAACCTTCTCAGAAAAAAGAATAGTCCAGCTACAGATTGAACATCCTGACGCCGAGGTAATTGCTCATCCCGAATGCGAACCTCCAGTATTACGTCACGCCAGCTATATTGGCTCAACCACCGCGCTGTTGAAGTATTCGCAAACCAGTCCCCGTTCCAAGTTTATTGTGGCGACAGAACCGGGAATTATTCACCAAATGCAAAAGCAAATGCCCGATAAGCGCTTTATTCCAGCGCCTGCCACGAATAATTGTAACTGCAATGAATGTCCGTTCATGCGGTTAAATACGCTGGAAAAACTTTATCTAGCGATGAAGCAACGTCAGCCAGAAATTACCTTACCTGAACACATTCGGATTGCGGCGTTACAACCGATTCAGCGCATGTTAGACATGAGTGTCAAGGTTAAGGTTTAAGTGGGGAAGGGCGGGTTTTGTAGAAACATTATTGGTTTCTCGGTTAATTTTCGTTCTAAACCCGCCCCTACAGGGGATTTTATGCCACGATATCAGATTGATAGATTAACCTAAAACCGGACAACAAAACCCACTGGATTTTCCGGCGCGATCGCACGCCAAAGATGTAGGGGCGGGTTTAGGGTTAAAATGAGTTAACCAACCTCAAACGGCACAACGAAACCCGCCCTAATTACAACCTGGCGTACAATAAAAAAATGTTATTAATCATATCCTGTATTGAACCTATCGACTAACCCTACCACTCCTGCCGAGGTATTTCTTAATGAGCCAGCTTTATCGAAAAGGACTTTATTTAGAATATTTTACGGTTGGCTATAACATTCTTGAAGCCATTGTTTCTATTTTTTTAGGCGCGATTAATAATAGTATTGCATTAATTGGATTTGGACTCGATAGTATTGTTGAATCCTTATCAGGATGTATTTTAATTTGGCGTCTCAGCCAGCATCAAAGCCTAACACCGGAAGCTGAAGCCAAAATTGAGCGACAAGCTACCCAGTTTGTGGCAATTACATTTTTCTTAATGGCTGGGTATATTGGATTTGAATCCCTGAGAAAGTTAATTAACCAAGATGTTCCAGAGCCATCATTTATGGGTATACTTCTGGCTCTACTTTCATTGATGATTATGCCCCTGTTGGCATGGCAAAAAAATAAAGTTGGCAAACAACTCAATAGTAGGGCATTGATTGCTGATGCTAAAGAAACATTGGTGTGTTCCTTCCTTTCAGTGGCATTGTTTTTAGGGTTAGCGGGGAATTACTGGTTTGGCTTCTGGCAAGCTGATCCGTTTGCCGGATTTATTATCGTGTTTTATTTAATTAAAGAAGGCTGGGAGATTTGGGAAGAAGCTCACGAATCTGATGTTGACTGAATCACTATACCATGTCTCTAAATTCAATAAGTCACCATTTGTAGGGGCACGATAGTATCCATTGGTGTCAACTTAAGCCACAACCCCCTCACCCCCAGCCCCTCACCCCCAGCCCCTCTCCCACCCTGGGGAGAGGGGAGCAAGAAAGGTGTTATATTCCAGACATAGGCAGCTACATCTTTTATCATTAATCATTCCGGTTCCCCTTCTCCTATGCAACAAAAGCGAAGCATCCTCTGTCCTCCCCCCGTGCAAAAAAAGCGAAGCATCCTTAGTCCTCCCCCCTCTTGTAGCTCACAAGGGTAGGTTTTTTAAGATTGGGGTTGAGGTAAGACAAGGTAGACAGGTAGACCATCACTTCGACTTCGCTCAGCGACCGTAGACAAGGAAGAGTGA
>NZ_JAVJNP010000198.1:0-14829 GCF_040217205.1 Coleofasciculus sp. A1-SPW-01
ATCGGTGCAACGTTTTGACCGTCACACCTAGTAGAGTAGCTGCTTCTTGGGGGGTTAAACTAGACATTGCCTAATTATATCATAGAAAATTTCCAGTTATGTCACTAATTGTCTAGATATTTACGGACTGTTAGTTAACCCTAGTGCAGCGCGGCAAAAATACTTGAGCAGCTTCATCGTCTCTACGAAGCAGAGGGAGCTGGGGGAGCTGGGGAAGATGGGGAAGATGGGGGAGCTGGGGGAGCTGGGGAAGATGGGGAAGATGGGGGAGCTGGGGGAGCTGGGGGAGCTGGGGGAGCTGGGGAAGATGGGGAAGATGGGGAAGATGAGGGAGATGAGGGAGTCTTGTTCCAGAGTGATGACAGAAACGTCTGTGTGTAGGGGCGGGTTTAGGAACTAATATTGATTGTTATCCCTAGCTTGGCTGCAAAACCCGCCCCGACCAAATGACAAATGACAGATAAATAAGATTAAAAGACTGTCGAAGTCCAGCTTCCATGCAATCCGTAAGGAATATGGTGCTTGAGATGCAGTCGTGCGATCGCGCCTTGGCTCGAATCCCGACTGTCCAAAATCACCACATCGGATCGATGGTGACTGGAATCATACACCAATGTCAACACCCAACCCTCATCTTCTCGCTTCGCGTCAGGATGGGGGACAAAAATCGGTTCGCTGACAAAGCCTTGGGGGGCTGCACTCCAAACTTGTTCCTCACCTGTGGTGACATCAAACTTAGCAATGGCTTGAAGTGGAGCATTTCCTGTGGGATTATGAGTCACTCCCATGTACACATAACGGTAAGGGCGTCCAACGTGATCGGGATGTACACAGGGAAATTCACAGGAACGCGCTGATAATAGCTGTCGTTGTACCGTAGAATCTGCTAAATTCAGTGTAAACCGAAACAGTTGTCCCGGCGCGATCGCATCAAAATCCACGTTCCGATAATCTATCTCTGAGTCCACTTGAGTTAAAGATTCATAGCAAATCGAATCCACACAAATCTGATCCCCTTGTTCAAACGCATTTGCATGGTGAAAGATAAACCCAGCCTCAGCTTCCAGCACTTGCATCGGTTTATTACCATGACGCGGAATTACTAAAATCCGAGTCGGTGCGTTGGGTTTAAAGTCTACACATTGACCCGCCCCTTTTAATCCTAGGAGGAAGGGAACAGGATTATAGGTGACAGGATTTTGGAAAAAGATGCAGTAATTGGGTGTAATCACAAAGTCATGAATAAAAGCAAAACCTGGAACCGTATGACATTGACCCCGTTTCAATTTCCTGGCGGTATCCAGTTCATAAATGGTGATTTTGGTGGAAAAACCTGGTTTAATCGCAAAATTCACCAAACAAGGCGCACCTCCATCTTGGTTGCAGCTTGGGTCAATCCAAGGATGGGCACCAAACGCCTCTCCGGGTGCCAAAATACCGTCTAGCGTTTCTTTTCCAATGGTGTCTAAGGTTTTGGGATCTAACCGATAGGGTTCCGCCGCTTCCCAAAGAGCCAATAATTTACCGCCCCAATAAATCACATTCGTGTTAGCGATATTTTTGATATCAATATCAAAGGCATTCGCCAGCCAGCCTCCGGGCTTTTGCGTACCAAAAACACCACGATACAGCATTTTTTGGGCTTCTTGTTCTTTGAGGTAGCCTTCAGTACGGACAAAGCGATTGCGGAAATAAGCACGACCTTGATCAAAGGCGATCGCACAAATCATACCATCCCCATCAAAGGGGTGATGCAGGGGTTGACCATGGACATCGAGTAAACCTGGACCATTGCGAAACAACGTGCCATTCAGCGCGGGTGGAATTTCCCCTTCAATGTCCTCAATCCAATACTCATATTCATTCGGTTGGGATTGATATCCCCGTTTCCATGCTTGTTGATCATAAGAACGGGCAGATTTTGAGTCTAAAAATTGTTCGGTTGCAATCATCTTTTATTTCCTCGTCATTGAATCGTGTTTGTAGTAAGCGCTTTAGCGCTATTGATCCAGAGGACTAAAGTCCTCACTACTAACTGGGTTTGTAGTAGGCGCTTTAGCGCTATTGATCCAGAGGACTAAAGTCCTCACTACTAACTGGGTTTGTAGTAAGCGCTTTAGCGCTATTGATCCAGAGGACTAAAGTCCTCACGACTAACCCGGTTTGTAGTAGGCGCTTTAGCGCCATTGATCAGAGGACTAAAGTCCTCACGACCAACCCGGATAAACTCTGGCAAGACATCAGGTAGAAATGGCTGTTCGGATAGAGAACCCGAGGTATGATGTTCAAATATTTCTGCTGGCGGTAATGATTTAGCCTCTGTTGCGCCTTTAATTTCAGTTTGCGGATCAGCCGTCGGTAACCACCCTAAGAATGGCAAGGGCAATAAACTAGAGAGGTTGGTAATTGTCAGTAATAACCACAGCCGATCAAAGTTATGTTCTGTCACTCCTAGCCAATGGGTTAATAACGCCCCCAATTCATGAGATAACAATCCCGATAAATTCCATATCGACATCAACAGGGCAAATAAAGTCGCTTCCACTCCCGACGGGCAGAGTCTGGCTGAAAGGACAAGCACAGGCATAAACGTAATCTGTCCAATTACCGTCAGAATCAAACTGTCGCCTAAACTAAACCAGTGATCATCAATCCCTAACGCGCGATTCGCATGGGTGACGAGGATGAGAGTTGTCATCCCCAACACAGCCGACAGTACAGTTGTCCATCCCATAATCGTGCGGAAGGGAATGCCCTTTAAAAAGCGTTGAAATACCCAAACCCCCACCAGAGACGCCAAACTGGTGACTAAACGCACTCGTCCTAAAAATTCCGGCTCAAATCCGAGTTCATTGGTGGAGAAGAAGAAAAAGGCTGAATCGGCGGTGGGTGTCGCTTGCCAAAGAAAGATAAACGCCGTGGGTAGCCATATCGCTTTTTGAGTCACCGCATGGCGCAATTGCTTAATTTGGTTGGTAACAGTGGCGGTATTTATCCCCGAACTAACGGATTCCTCGGCAATTAACCACGCCACGCCAGAAACTAGTAGGGGAAAGGTGGCGGTAATCCCAAAAACAGTTTGTGTATTGAACGCCTCCAGCAGCCAACCACTCAGATATGCCGTAATCACTCCCCCGACAGCAGAGGTTCCCCACGTTAGGGATTGCAGAGAACCCGAGTTGCTTAATGATTCCCGCCTTGCCCGTTCCACCACAAGCGAGTCTACGATGACATCACTAATCGCTACAGAAAGGGAACTCAGGAGAATGGCAAGGGTTGCTGCCCAAGCGGTATGGACGACTGTTGCCAAACTTAACCAGGCGGCTGTTCCCATCAAGCCTGACAAGACTAGATAGGGGCGGCGGCGATAGCCAAATAAGGGGAGTCCGTCGGACAGAAAGCCAAATAGGGGTTTAATTACCCAGGGTAAGGCAGCAATCCCGATTAGGGCTGCGACTTGGGCGGGACTCAAACCCAGTTCGTCTTTGAGGAAGAAGCTAATCGCTAAACGGGCTAGCCCCAGGATACCCTGGACAAAATAGACGATGAGGATGGCAATCAACTCCGGAGTGGGTTCATTGCCAAAAAAGACTTTATCTTTAACGGCTTGTTTAAAGCGATCAAAGCCAGAGGCGGACACAATCATGAACTTTTTTTAAGATTTATCTCTTTTTATATCTTACACGCTGTCTCTGGGTTGCCTCATCTGCCTATAGGCGATCGCTCCGAGTTTGTTTGTAGTAGGCGCTCTATTCGCTATGAGAGGACTAAAGGGGAGCATATCACCTTTGTAGGTTGGGTTGAGGAACGAAACCCAGCACTATCGTTAGCCTGTTGGGTTTCGCTTGCGCTCTACCCAACCTACGAGAACATTTTGTCAAGAATTCAATGTTGTCGCCTAAGCCAAACCTGAAAAACTGGAGGAAGTTCTGTGCAAATTACCATCCATTTACCCGATGAAATTGTCAACACGATTCAGGAAAAGTGGAATAACGTTCCTGGAAAAGTCGTAGAGTGTTTAGCTATTGAAGCTTACCGTCAAGGAGTGATTACTTCGGCGCAAGTTGGAAGAATGCTCAACCTTCCTTCACGTTATGAGGTGGATAGTTTTCTTAAGCAAGCTGAAGCCTATTTACATTATGATGAAACTGATTTTGAGCAGGATTTGCTAACGATGGAAAAACTAATGACTCAGGAGACACCGGAAAGTTAATGGCAGTTGTCTCAGATATTTCACCGTCATACTAAAATAGATAAAAACACAAATCACACAGGTTTAATGACACTCTCCAAAAGACTCAAAGTCCTATGTTACCGCGCAAACGTTTCTCGTTCCCTACTCTTCTAAGAATATTCGGCTTAGTTTTGTCCGCAGCCGGACTGATAATTTCTATGAGAGGGCTTTTCCTCCCCTGGTTGTCCGGCTTGAGCGTTGTAACTGGATTAGATTTTTTGGTACACGGAGAACGAGGGGTAGATATTATCTATGGTCTGGCATAGATAGTTTTTTTTAACTTACTACTTTAAACCTAATCATGTTAGTTACTGTGCGATATTATTTAGTATTGATCTTACTTTATGCCACTTTATGGTGTCTTGGTTAATAGATGTTGGACACAGAGGGAATCCTTACGATATTTTCGATAGTTTTCGTGGTGGTGGTGTTGATTTTAAATTTAGGGAAGAACCAGGATTTGGGCTCAGCTTTATGGGTATGAGCTTAATTTTACTCGGTGTTTTTATTGGAATGAATAACCGTAACAAAATAATTTATGCGGGGACAATGATAACAATATGCTTATTGCTAGGTCTATTTATAGGAATAACTTTACTAGGGAATTGGATAGGGGATTTGACCAGATAGATTTACGCATAAAAATAAGTAATTTACGAGGTATATAAGTGTGGGCGCAAGGATGGTGCCCCTACATTCGGGTGTACCATTAGCACTTGAGAACTGCTATACCTCTCTTTATTATTCCGTTGCTGTGTAAACGGCTCAAATGGAAACGCGATCGCTAATGAGGTTATCATGATTGACAAGACAACTGGCGATCGCATAAACGAGTTGGACGTGGGCAATGGAGCAGGAATTTTACGAGCGCGGGCGCGAGAAGGCGCAACAAGGCGATTTAGAGGGAGCGATTCAGGAGTTTGAGCAAGCGTTGCGGATTAATCCAGAATTTGCCGATGCTTACTACAGACGGGGATTGGCTCGTTTTGATCTAGGGGATTGCCAAGGTGCGATCGCGGATTATTCCCAGGCGCTACGGGTGAATCCTGAACATCTGGATAGTTATTTGGGGCGCAGTTTGGCTTACTTGGCGCAGGGAGAGGCTCAAGCTTCCCTGGAGGATGCTCAACAGGTTCTCCAGATTGATGGGAATCGGGAGGCGGCGTATAAACTGCAAGGTACAGCCTACCGTCGGTTGGGGAAAACCAAAGAGGCGATCGCATCCTTTAAACAAGCCGCTAAACTGTATCTGGATCAGAAAGACAAAGACAATTGCCAGAGTTGCCTAGAGAGTATCAAGCAAATTCAGTCAGCGCAAATCCAAGCGGCGAGTGCGGCTGAGACGCAGAAGTATTTGACTCAAGTGATCAACAAACTACAACAGGGAAAGCATCGGGAAGCCTTAGAGGATTGCCAGTGGCTGCTGCACGTTGCGCCCAATGATGCTAGAGCCTATTGTTATCGGGGAATTATTCGTAGCAAATTGGGGAATTTAAAAGGAGCGATGGAAGATTTAGGTCGAGCCATGCAGCTTGATCCCAATGATATCCAAGTTCGTCACTATCGGGGGCGGGTTCGCATTGAACTAGGGGACTATCGGGGCGCGATCGCGGATTTTACCCAGTTACTTGAGTTACAACCCGATAATTCCCAATATTATGTTTGTCGGGGTCAAGCCTACTCAAAACTGGGCGATTATCGCCAAGGGATTGAGGACTATTCGCGAGGGTTAACGATTCAGCCCAATGATCCGCAAATTTATTATCATCGGGCGGCGGCGCGTGCGGATTTTCAAGATTACCAAGGTGCGGCGGACGATTATCAGCAAGCGGCGAACCTGTATTTTGAGAAACAGGATTGGCAGAAGTATCATCAGGCATTAAATCAGCAGAAGCAGCAGATAGCGAAAGCTGAAGCTGAGATTAAAAAACGCTCGGCTCAATTGAATCGGAAAGACATTTTTATCAATCAAGAACGGCAAATTCGATTCAATGCGCGGGTGGATCGAGAGTTACAACAACGACTCCTGCGGATGGTGGGTGGATACTGGGATGTGGCTGCGCGTTTGATTGAATTAGCGAAGAAGAAATATCCGGGTATGCCAGAGAATTGGTATTTGCAAAAAGTAATCGATGATTTAGAGCGCGATCGCTAAGTTAAATATTTCAAAGATTATCATGTCTACTGATAAGTAGTCGGACTTTCATTAAAGTTAATGATTGAGATTAGGGAACAGGGAACAGTAAGGATTTGATTGGTGCTGTTGAATAGAGTCTGCTTTCTTGCCAAAACCTGCCACACCTAATTTTTCTATAACCGTAATGGAGGAATCTTCTAGGTATATCTATCTAACAAAAAATAAATATTATGCTTAAGGGTCAGTAGTCAGCACTCGACCCGCTTGAGGCACTTTAGTGCCTCCTACAAACCAGAAAAGTGGCATAATGCGGTAAGGGCTATGCTGCCACAGTCAGTTGGACAAATTTAGGCATCTTCGGGTTTGAGTAATATCTGCATAGCTGTCCAACGGCTTCTGAGACGCTAAAACATCTATCCCTATGGTTTTTCGCATCCCTCAAAAGGTTAGTCTGGCATTACCCGATTTGGCAAATCTGCGAGTCGTGGGAGTTTCAACCATTGCTGTGATCATTACCCTTCTGGGCGTGCGACATTTGGGTGGACTAGAACCGCTAGAATTGGCGGCGTATGATCAGTTTGTCCGTTTGCGACCTCTGGAAACGGAACCTGATCCTCGGATCTTGGTTGTCGCGATTACAGAACAAGACCTGGAAATTCAAAATCGGTGGCCCATCTCGGATCAGGTTTTAGCACAGGTATTACGCCGACTGCAAGCCGCTGAACCAGCCGTTATTGGTCTAGATTTGTATCGCAATCTTCCTGTGGAACCGGGTCATCAGCAGTTAGTGGAACAACTGCAACAACCGAATTTAATTGCGATTCAGAATATTGATATCCGCGCCGGAACCCCACCGCCCCCAGACGTATCACCGGAACGCATCGGTTTTAATGATATACCCCTTGACCCGGATGATGTGGTTCGTCGCAATTTATATTTGGCGGAGAATGAAAGTGGTGTACTGTTCTCATTTTCCATGCTTTTGGCACTTGGCTATCTAGAACCGCGTGGAATTGAACTGGAAGCCAGTTCCGATAATCCAGACATTCCCCAGCTTGGCGCGGCTGTGTTGTCACCTATAACGGAAGATGCAGGGGGATATCAAAACGCAGATGTTGGTGGGTTCCAAATCTTACTCAATTATCGTTCCCCTGATCAGGTGGCGCGACAAGTATCCTTAACCGATGTTTTAGCCGGAACGGTTGATCCGAGTTGGGTGGAGGACAAGATTGTGATTATTGGTTCCACTGCACCCAGTCTCAAAGACTTATTTACCACACCATTTAGTCCCGCCCTGGAAAAAAATGCGAAAATACCTGGGGTTTTAATGCAGGCTCAAATGGTTAGCCAATTCCTGGATGCGGCGACGGGTGAGCGTCCTTTATTCTGGTTTTGGTCAGAACAGGTAGAAATCCTGTGGATTATTGGTTGGATTGCGATCGGTGGGATATTGGGGCGGGTGACGTATCATCCCCTGGCGTTAATTATTGGGGTAACGGGTAGTTTGGGGGTGTTATCCAGTGTTTGTTTTTACCTATTGACCCAAGGTGGCTGGGTTCCGTTTGCAGCGCCAGCATTCGGATTTGGGTTAACGGTGGCAATTTTTGTCACCCATCGGTCTTATGAAGCCCATCAACAGCAGCGCATCGTGATGAAGCTGTTGGGACAGAATACCTCGCCTGAAGTTGCTCAGGCTCTTTGGCAAGGTCGCGATCGCTTGCTAAAATCTGGCAAGTTACCGGGGATTCGCCTCACCGCCACGATGTTTTTTGCCGATATTAAAGATTTCAGCACCATATCGGAAAAGATGACCCCAGAGGCATTGTTGGAATGGTTAAATGAAATTCTGGGAGTGGTGACTCGTGAAGTCCTCCAGCGTCAGGGGATTGTGAATAAGTTTACCGGGGATGGGGTGATGGTGGCGTTTGGTGTCCCCATGTCTCGTCTGCACAGAACCGAAGTCGCCGAAGATGCGAAAGCGGCTGTAGACTGTGCGTTAGCAATTAGCGATCGCCTAGAGTCGATGAACCGAGATTGGCGACGCCGAGGTTTACCGGTGATTCAAATGCGGATTGGCATTTTTACCGGTCCTGTTGTGGTGGGCAGTTTAGGGGGCAAAGACCGTTTAGAATATGGCGTAATTGGCGATAGTGTTAATATTGCCTCCCGGCTAGAGAGTTGTGAGAAACAGCGTCAACCGACTCCCTGTCGGATTCTCATTGGTCAACAAACGCTAGATCAACTGCAAGGGGAATTTGAGGTTGAATCTTGGGGACCTTTAGCCTTGAAGGGGAAACAGCAAACGGTGAATGTCTATCGCGTTTTAGCTCGAACTACGGTATCAGAGTAGAATGGCACTAAAATAAGCATTTTGACATCGCCGAAACCCTTAATATACCGTAGGGTGGGCATTGCCCACCAGCCTTAAGTTAGAGAGTAAGAGTGCAGAGTAAGCTGTTCGGCATTTAAACCTTAATGTCAATAATGACGAAATCCGGTGGGTACGGTTGGAAATGTCACGCAACTCTCGATCCTGACAGCTAATCCTGCTCATTGTTTTAGCTAAGTTAGGTAAGTTCTGAATCCAATAATCACTCGCTTCCATTTTCTTTTTCCATTAATATATAGTACCGCTATAAGTCTAGTCGGTATTATTTCTATAATCTCTTCAATTTTTAGATTTGAATTAAATTAAATGCCATCAATTATACATCTAGCTAATTCTAAATTCCGGTTGACTATCGCCGTTACAATTCAGTCCGCGTAGGCGGACTTTGTTTGTGTAGCAGCGATTTCAATCGCCCTAACCATTCAATCGCCCTAACCAAGTCACGGCAGGTTTAGTCACATCTAGGTGAAGTAAGAAACGATAATTTTGAAACCCGCCCCGAAAAACCCGATCTCCTGAACCAAGGGAAGGGTCAAACCTTTTCCCGAAAACCACCTTGCCATCGCGTTAAAGGAACACAATCAATATTGAGTTGGTCAAAGGTTCGCGCTACAACAAAATCCACTAAATCTTCAATGGTTTGAGGATTGTGATACCAGGCGGGAATGGCTGGCACAATCTTTACCCCAGCTTCGGCTAGAGTGGTGAGGTTACGCAGGTGAATTAAGCTGAATGGTGTTTCACGGGGTACAATTATCAGTTGACGCCCTTCTTTTAACTGCACATCGGCTGACCGTTCTAATAAATCTGAACTTAAACCATTGGCGATTTTTGCCACCGTACTCATACTACAGGGAATAATCACCATTCCCAATGTCCGGAACGAACCACTGGCAATGGTTGCACCCACATCCCCCCAGCGATGACAAATCAGCTTGCCTTTTGTGGGTACACCTGCTTGCTGTCGCCAGAATTGTCCCTGCTGTTCGGGTTCTGGAGGCATACGGGTGTTTTGTTCCGCTTGCCAAACCATGTAGGCTGATTTTGATGCCACCAGTTCGATGGTATAGTCGGCTTCTAAGAGAAACTTCACGGCACGTACTGCATAGATTAAGCCTGAGGCACCAGTAATACCGAGGATTAAGGGGAACGTTTGGGGATTGGTTGAAGACACGCGATGTTAACGGAAGATAGTTGTCAGTCTTTACCAGTGTAGAGGTGTGGCAGGCTAAGTTTCTACATAAAGTAGAATCATTTTGTCGCCGATGTTCCGATTCAGAATTTTAGTCTAAGCCCTGAACTAAAGCCCTGAACTAAAGTTCGGGCTAAAAGCTAAAACCCGTTAAAACGGGTTCAAATACTCAGTAAGCTTTAGCTTACTTTAGCTTTCAGCCGGAAATTTATTTCTAGGCGTCTAAGTCCAAGTTGGCAATATTCTGCTTAACTCAGTGACATTCCTATTATGTTTTTTCAACTGTTTGCGGTTGAAGAGAGCTTCCTAAAAAGGGTGAAATAGATTTGACCATTGAATTGGGCGCACCTCATTGCGTCCCTACGGTTTCTGTCCGTAAAGTTAATTGATAAAATTAGGCATGTCACGCCACTACAATTAGGTAAAAAATTGATTCAACAAATGACAAATGACTAATGACAATCTATTGATTTAACACCCAGCGCCGGAATAGTTCAACGATAATCTGCCAAGACTCCTCTTTTTGCTGAATCACATCATGGCGTTTTAATGTCTCCAACGCTTCCTCTATTTGTTTCTCCTCTAGGGTGGCAAGTCCTGATTCTCTGAATAATTCTGCTAAATTTATCCTTAATTGTTCACTCATTAACCCATCCGGGTGAGGCGCTAACACCTTGAGAATTGCCTGTTGACCGGAAACCCCTCGCGCCGCTTGACCCCAAACCCCATCAAAATAATACCGTCCCCGTTTATAAAATTCAGGGTCATTAATCACCGCTTCCACATCCTCTACTGTAAAAACTGGGTCACGCGAATGTCCCTGTTCAAACACAAAATCATTGTATCGGCGCACCAGTTGGAATCCCACCAGTTGAACTAAATAAGGTTGACCTGCGGTGAGACGATAGATTAAGTCAAGGGCGTCTGGAGTGTAATCTAGGGAAAAATCAACCGCTTCATTATCCGGGATATCTGAAACAGTCGCATCTGGATTTTCTAAGCTGGGATTGGCTAAAATCTGGCGCGTTGCAGCAGGTTCTAAGAAACCGACGTGAATCGGAAGAACGCTGGCAAAGAAAGGTTGAAAATAATCAGCGGTCATTTCTTCTAAGGTGTGCAACCCGGCAAACACAAAGGCGATTTTATAATTATTTTGTAATAACCCTTTTAGATATGAAATAAAGTCATTGGGAATTTTTTCAGATTCGATGAGTTCCTCGATTTTCTCGAATTCATCTAGAGCAATAATTAAACCCTGTAGAGACATTGCGGGTAATATTTCTACAACTTGCTTGAAATACCGTCTAAAAGTAGGATAAGGAAGATTCAGCAAGTCATTATCATCTGGAGGGGGACAGCCGAAGGAATCGGAAATTGCATCACTTATCACCATTAATACTTCTCCGACACCTTGGGGACTATTTCCTAAAAGCAGTAGATTAATATAAAGCACTTTTACCCGTGAACCGGAACAGTTTGCCACATTTAAAAGAATCGAGGTTTTCCCCATGCGGCGATGACCATAGAGAACAACGGAATGGAGTGGTTGACTCATAACCCAGAGTTCTTCTAATTGTCTGAGAATATCATCTCGCCCAACAAAGCGATTCCCTTCTACGGGGTCACCGACAACATAAGGATTGGTGACGGGTTTAGTGATGGAAATTTGCCCAATTTCAGCCGCGATTTGTAATAAGGATTCTTGCCAAGTTTGGGTAATATCTTTGATTAATTCTCGTTCAGCTTCGGGTAGAGTTTCGATACGATTGAGGATGGTTTCTAGTTCTCCTAATGCCCGAGTAAGGGCAAAGGCACGGGTGGAACGAGAGACGCTACGCTGAACCACTCGCACATCTTCCACGACTCGACCGAGAGCGTTTATGGTGTTCCAGGTTATGGGACGCAGTAGGGGTTCGTTTGGGGAAGTGGGTAGTTCTAATGTGGCGATTGTGGCGGGTTCTTGGGCTTCGTTGAAAGTTGTGAGAATTTGGGCGAGGGTGAAGAGTTCCTCGCCATAGAGAAGGGAACGAACAACGGCAAATGCTTCCGTTGCTTTGGCGGGTTCTTTTTTATGAAGATACCAGAAACCAGCCGCCGCAGCACGGGCAGGAGTGTCTAAGCGAATATCTGTAATAAAGTTAGCTTGAAGCTGTTGCCGCCAATGACGAGGAAATAAGAAAAAAATTTCTACGGTGTTTGACTTAAACACCGCATTCAGCGAAGCTGAACAAAATCGTATTATTTGCCAATCAAAAGGGGTTTCAGCCAGCCGAGAGATACGCCAAATCAGTTGTTTTGATGGGGTTTTATCCAGTACCAGATTAACACTTTGCACAACAGGAATAAACTGTAGAGTATATGCCAATAATTGATTGATATTGTGTAAACCCTTTTGCCAATCCTGTTGCAGCCAATTCTGTAAACGAAACCTTAGATAAGGTAGAGGAAGTAAGGTAATGCGGGGGAATAACAAACTTCCATTCTGAAGGTATCGCAGGTTTAACAGTGAACTAATCAACCAGTTTTCTGGACGCAGAATTGTCACGCCTCCCGCCACGCCTCCCGCCACGCCTCCTGCCATACCTCCCGTTATGCCAAACCAGATGCCTAGCGCCACACTTCCCGCTATGCCTACCGCCACACCTAGGGCTACGCCCCCTGCCACACCTACCACCACACCTAGCGCTGCACCTACCACCACACCAAAGCCCACATTAAACCCTACACCCAAGCCCACACTAAAGCCCACACCAAACCCAATGCCTACCGCCACACCTCCCGCCACGCCTAGGGTCACACCTAGCGTCACGCTTCCCGCCACGCCTCCCACCACGCCTAGCGTCACGCTACTCCAATCAATTTCAAATCCTATCTGTTGAAGTAATCCACAACAAGCTACAGGAATAACAATGCTCAATACTAACCCTTGAACAAGTAACTGGCGCTGGATAAGATTCTGACGCAATAGTTCTAATCCCTTGCGCCAATTCATTTCTTTTGGGGGAATATACCCACCGCCAAAGGTGTCCACATACCAGCGCAATGCTTGAGGAAAATAAAACACCCAATACAACAGACGTAGGTAATCCAACGGATTCCATAAGGAGAGAGGGCGCTTCAGTTTTGGCGCTAAATCTAATCGGGGAACCGGGCGATGTTGGCTCATTACCCACCCTCCAAATACCGAGAATACATTCGATAACACAATTGCATCAATCGCCGGGGATGTCCCCCACTCTCCTCAACTAACTGATTAATTTCAGCTTCAGTAAACCTTACCGAAGTCATCGCCAAACGTGCCTCAATAAAATCACGGGCGGTTGATTCATCCCAGGGTTTTATGATTTCTTCTTGACAAACTCCTGCCAGAGGCGAAGTTTTGCCATTATCCCAACTATCATTAAATAGTTCATTTAAAGATTCATTCGCCGCCAAAACCAGCTTAAGTGGTGCTTGACTTCCCTCAGCCAAACCCCGTAGATAATCCCGCACACCGCGATTAAAGCCATCCCAGGTCATTTTCCCCACATTATCTAAAGCCAGCAGAACTTGTCGCGATTTTAAATGGCGATTCAGCCTCGCTCCCTTGCTTTCCGGTATCCCAATCTCATCACATAATGCACCATAGAAATCATCTTCATCTTCAACCAGATTTAAATCGATAAAGACAGGCTGACGCGGCGAATGGAGATGAGTATCCGCCAGTTTGCAAATCTGGGAAAGTAAAGAGGATTTACCGACACCCTCGGCTCCGATTAGGGCAACACTGCTCCCACTATTAATCACCTCAAATATCTGCCGGATTTCCCGTTCACGGTTAAAAAAGTCTTGCGGATTATCGATTCTGCCTTGTTGGGGAGTGAAGGGATTAATCGTTAGATTGTCAAAATCTACAGAAGTTGAGGTTTGTTGTAAGAGTTCAGGGGGGGCTGACATCTCAGATTTTGGCGGTTTAGTTTCAACCTCTACACCATAAAGATATTCAATTTGTCTTTTAAAATTTCGTTTATTAATTTCATTATTAAAATACTCTTTCAGTCTTTTGCATAAATTTGCGCCTAATTCTCTAGTGTATTGATCATCAAAATAGTTTTGGGCGGCAATCTGTTTATAACTGTAATCCTGCCAAATCCCAATCACAATCGCCTCTTCCGCTTCAGTCAAAACAGGCTGAGAGTTCTCCCACAGCCGCCTGTTGATGAATTCTAGCGCCTCTTTTGAATCCATTAGTAAGCATTAAGATTCATTTACCAATTGTATCGAACCTATCCCCATTCTGCCAGTTTGTAACTGCGCTTGTAGTTGCGCTGTCTTCGCCATCAACATTTCAACATTGAGAACAAACTGACAAGAGGGCGACCCGATTCAATTGAGTAGATTGGTGTTATTAAGTGATGCAAGCGGGTCGCCCCTACAGGAAATCAGGGTTAAACCGTCCAATCTTCAAACACCAACCCTGGAACCTTTGTAAAATCGCGCCAATTACGTGTAACCAATATAGCATTTCTGGACATCACAATCGAAGCAATTCGTAAATCTTGCGTACCAATCCGAATCCTTTGACGAATCAATTCTGTATAACAACTGTTAGCCTCTTGATCGAAATCAAGTACATTGATAGTCCTAAAATCTTCTAATGTATCCCGAAGTCTTCTGTAAGCCAATATCCGAGCATCATTAGAACTCATCCGTCTAATGCTATCCAGCCGTCCCGCAATTGTTCTTCCACAGTAATAATAGTTGTCGCAATTTCTCTAGGATTAACGGTACTAAGCTGTCATGCATTTAAATTGGGTATTAGTAGCGAGCAAGATGCAAAGCCTGCGGCATGGCTTCGCTTAACGCACTACAAGGCTTTCGCCGTTATTGATATTAAG
>NZ_JAVJNP010000200.1:0-13349 GCF_040217205.1 Coleofasciculus sp. A1-SPW-01
GATGATAGTCCATACATGCGACTATATTTAACACAGCCTATCAAACTCGTGTAAGCTGGATTGACAAACACAAGAGTTATTCCTCGGTTGGATAAAATCGATGACAAAATTTGATAAAAACGACTGTATGCCCAGGCAGAATTACTGATGGGTAGGTTTGTCTAGGTTTTTAGAAGCGGTAATATCCCCGTGGTGTAATTATCCAATCTCCGTGAAGACGGGTACTTTGATTGCCAATGAGTACAGTGGTCAGCATGTCAATGGGAATATCGAGTAATTTGTCAAGTGTGGAAAGGGTGATTTTTTCATCCTCTCGATAAGCCGATCGCACGATCGCGACTGGGGTTTGGGGAGAACGGTATTGAAGTAAAATACGATGGGCGATTGTCAGTTGTTCGATGCGGGTGCGCGATCGCGGATTATATAAAGCAATAACGAAATCCGCTTGGGCGGCAGCATTCAGGCGCTTTTCAATTACATCCCAAGGCGTCAGCAGGTTACTTAAACTAATTGCACAAAAATCATGCATCAGGGGCGCACCTACGCGAGACGCCGCTGCTTGCAGGGCGGTAATTCCGGGAAAGACTTGTACCCTTGGCGTCTTCCCATCCCACCCTTGGGCTTTTAGTTCCTCCAATACTAATCCCGCCATCCCATAAATCCCACAATCCCCCGATGACACAACCGCCACCGTTAATCCCCACTGGGCTAACTCAATCGCCCGTTGCGCCCGTTGGCGTTCTTGGGTAATTGGCAGAGATTCAATAATTTGTCCGGGATGCAGAATCGGGGAAATTAAATCAATATAGAGAGAATAACCGATTACCGCATCAGCCTGCGAGAGTGCCGTTTTTGCGGCTGGTGTTATTTGGTCTAACTGTCCAGGTCCCATACCCACCAACAACAGTTGTCCAATTCTACCCGTATATTCTCCTTGGGCTACAGCAATCGCCACCGTCACCGCCCCCGGCTGATCATCTGCCCGAACAATTTGTTTTTGCACCAGTAGGTTCGTAGTCGGCACTTTAGTGCCAGAAGCGCTAAAGCGCTCACTACAAGCGCTAAAGCGCTCACTACATACTAAGGCGGCGGCTTCTGCCACACTGGGACTACCCACTGCCTGATCCACCACTGTTGATGGCGTAGGCACCGTTACCGATCGCAATACCTTCGCCGGAAAGGTTCGCAAGGGAAAATCATGGGCTTGACAAAATTCCACCAATCCCACTTCCGAGGCTTTAATATCAATCGTGGCAATTCCCGCGATCGCACTTAGGGCTAGATGATGCCGTTGACAGGTTTGAATGATCGCCGTTTCGATTAATTCTCTAGAGGTTCCCCGTTCACACCCAATCCCCACCCATAATACCCGTGGATGCCATTGCACCTTGGGTAAATCCGAGTCTGGAGAAAAGCGACGCTGAGTAAAACTAATCCAAATCCGGGCATTAATTGATTGGGAATTGGCTGAATTAACATCAACTGTCTCTTCATCAGCATCGAAAACAAAGGGATGTCCTGAGGGGAGGTGATTTTGCCACAACGTCGAACCCACCTCTTGGATGACTTCAACCCGTTCACCTTTGGCTACGGCGGCGCTGACACCCGTCCAATCTCCCTCTCCCCGTTGCCAACCGAAGGGAATACCTACCATATCGACAGCCGGTAAATTTAACCCTGTAGAACCCCCAGTTAAAATAGGAGTCGCCCCTAGTTGTAAGGCAATCATCCGCGTCAGTTGATCAGCTTTTCCTTGATGTCCACTGCATAAACTAATGACAAACTGCCCGGTTTCATCGACAACGATAACCGCTGGATCAGAGGATTTATCCTGTAAAAGTGGGGCAATAAGGCGCACTACCGCCCCCGTTGCTAATCCAAAAATAAAAGCGCGATGATTTTGCCAAAGGGAGGCGATATGGGATTTAAGAGAACCCTGATAGAACGATACTGTGGGAACATTGTTCTGTTCAGAGGTATGAAGAGACTCAGGCAGCCACAACGTCGCCCCGGCGCTATGGCATAGAGGCTGTAGGGTTTGGGCGGCGGTAGGAGTGGTTGCGATCGCCACTAGGGGATGAAAGTCTTGAAATAGTAACACAGGTCTTTAGAATATCGATTTAATAGTAGCAGTTAGTGGTCAAAGAAAGGACGCACATTTATTATCCGTATCAACTTCAGGGTAAAACGTCCCCCTTTTTCGATCCCCCTCTTCCCTTATAGATCCCCCTTCCGTCCCCCTTAAAAAGGGGGAGACCAGATGTTGCTTAGCTTTTTTTGCACGGGGAAGCCAAAGGATGCTTCACATTTTGTGATGCCAAAAAAACAGAAATTATTCAAAGTCCCCCTTTTTAAGGGGGATTTAGGGGGATCTAAACGTTGAGTGCTAGTCCGGTTATTGACAAATGTGGTGGTTTTCTGAGAGACTTACTTCATAATGGGAAAATGTGCCCGCCTGTAGGGTCAAATTTCATTCCTATTCAACAGAACTTCTTCTCCTCTAAGTAACTCCCCTAATTGTCCTGACTAGGAGCAAAATCTCTGAATCAGTTAAATACGCCCGGAAAACGGGATGCTGCTGACAGGGATTGACGACTCCTTATGAATCGACAGGCTTTGATCGTTGGGATTAATACTTACGATACTCAGCACCTGAAAAACTTGACATCACCGACAAAGGATGCAAATGCGATCGCGCAACTCCTGATTGATCGCGGTAATGTCGAAGTCAGGCGGATTCCGGCTTTTAACACTCCTGTTGATTCAACCACCCCGATTCGAGTTACCCTGACTCAACTTGAAGCCGCATTAGTGCAACTCTTGTTACCAGAAGGAAACACAATTCCCGATACGGTTCTGCTGTATTTCTCTGGCTATGGACTCTGCAAAAACCAAGATAGACAAACCAGTTTTTTAGCCACCAGCGATATTAACCCAAATCGCGGTAACTGGGGATTATCTTTGTCATGGTTGCGTGACTTGTTGCAACAAAGTCCAGTTCGAGAGCAAATTATTTGGTTAGATTGCTATTGTAACGATGAAGGATTTGACCTCACCCAAGCTGATCCGGGATATCGGGGTCAGGGATACAGTCGTTGTTTTATCGCCACCTGTCAGTCACAAAGGGATGGGGAGAGGGGAAAATGGGGAGACAAGGATAACCTGCAAACACGACAACTGAATCCGACTGAATCGAATCATTACAGTCAGTTGGCGTCCATTCTATTATTAGGACTCGATTCCAGCAAGCATCCCCCTGGCTGGGTGACCAACTATACCCTAGTAGAATTAATTAATCAATTGTCCCCACCCCTAATTTTTGCTAACGCCGGGAATCCGATTCTGTTAATCCGTACCCGTGAAACTGACCCAGAATCTTTACCCGCTTTACCCCCCAGCGCACCTGAACGGTTTTGTCCTTATAAAGGTTTAGCCTATTTTGACTACAAAAATGAAGATCCCCAGTATTTTTATGGGCGAGAGACGTTAACAGATAAACTCCTCGAACATATCCGCACCAACAATTTCCTGGCGGTAATCGGAACCTGTGGTAGTGGCAAATCTTCGCTAATTCGCGCCGGACTTTTGCATCAGCTTCAACGGGGACAACGCTTATCAGGAACTCAGGAATGGCTAACTTTAATTTTTCAACCCGGTGAACATCCTCTCCAGAATTTAGCCCGATCCTTTATCAATCCCCATAACCCAGAACGCGACTATCAGTTTGCACAAACCATGAAACTGATCCAAATGGGGGCGGTAGGATTAGGAATTGTGGTGCGGACAAGGGCTGAAAAGCAACGGTTAGTGCTGGTAGTCGATCAATTTGAACAGGTGTTTACTTGTTGTCAGGATGAAACCGAACGACAACAGTTTTTTGATTGTTTGTTGGGTGGACTAGAACGTACCGATAATCAACTTTGTCTGGTTATCGGGATGCGAACGGATTTTTTAAGTCATTGTGCAACTTATCCAGAATTGATCCAAAAGATTCAGGCGCTGATGGTGACGGTGACGCCAATGACCAGGGAAGGATTGAAAACCGCTATTATTAAACCCGCCCAGCAGGTGGGTGTAGAGATTGAGTCAGATTTAGTCACTCAACTACTCTTAGATGTAGAGGATGCTGCCAGTTTGCCGTTGCTCCAGTTTATGTTAACTCAACTGTGGCAACGGCGTCCAGTGGATCGGTTAATGGTAGCCGAATATTATCGTTGGGGTAAGCTGCAAGGAGCAATCGAAAAACACGCCAACCGTGTTTATCACTCGTTGTCGGATAATGAGAAAGAAATTGCCAAAGATATTTTTGGGGCGTTAATCCAATTAAATGAAAATGGTCAAGTTACGGCGCGACAAGTAGACCCGTCTGAATTAATCCTGAGTTTTAAAGTAAACTCTAGAAACCAATTCAAATCTGTAGAGACGTGCCATGGCACGTCTCATACTATGTCTGGGAACACAGAATCAGGTAAACTAGAGGAAAAGGTTAGCGCAGCGGGACACAGTTCAGTCGTTAACTCAAAACCATCCCCTCGAAGGTCGCGAAGGGTCAACACTCAACCCTCACTCAGGGCGGGTTTTGTACCAAGGTTACTATCAATAGCGAAACGAAAATTCCTAAACCCGCCCCTACACAATCAAAACTATGCCCTCGAAGATCGTGAAGGGTCAATACTCAACAATTTTTCCCCAACAAATGCGGTAAACGATTTCATTAGCGATCGCCATTCCACGAAAGCGGTAACAGCCGTAATGCAAAAATTAATTGATGCTGGCTTAATTGTTACTCACTCCGGAAAATGGAACCAAACCCTGGTAACGATTGCTCACGAATCCCTAATTCAGCATTGGTTAAAACTGCAGGAATGGGTCGAAGAAAAACGCCACGGGATGAGACTACAGCGCCAAATTGAAGCGGCGGCGATTGAGTGGCAAACTCAAGGAAAACCGCACCGATTTTTATCGGAGTTAACCCTAACTGAGGCAGAGTATTATCGAGATCATCTCCATTTATCTACGTTAGGACAAGACTTAATTCAGCAGAGTCTCCAGCACAAAGGAACGCGACGAGGTTTAGCTAGGGGAGGATTAATTTTCGCGATCGCGCTATTGAGTCTGACCAGTGGGATGGGGATGAGCCGATGGTATAAAACGGCACAGATGGCTCAACGGGAACACTTGTATAAAAATGCCGCTACCGTCCAAAATTTGCTCCCAGTGGAACCGATTAAGGGATTATTACTGGCAATTGAAACAACGGGTCAAAGTTATGCTAAATTTCAGCACGTCGATCAGCAGATTACGTCTAGTCTTTGGTTAGCAATTGAGGTAGCTAGAGAACGCGATCGCTTAGATCACGAATCAGCGGTTAATGCGGTCGCTTTTCATCCTGATAATCAAATCTTGGTCAGTGGAACGGAGGATGGTTTAGTTCATCTGTGGACGCGACAGGATAATTTAATTCGTCAATCCTTACCCGGACATAAAGATGAGGTGACAGGAGTTGCTGTTAGTCCCCAGGGACAGGTGATTGCTAGTAGTAGCCAGGATGGTAAAATTCGCTTGTGGACGGTTCCAGGTCAACCCCTAGGTCAGCCGTTTTTTGGACAAGATTGGATCACCTCAATAGCTTGGAGTCCAGACGGTCAATTTCTGGTCAGTGGTGGGAAAGATGGAACCGTTCAGGTGTGGAATCGCCAAGGTAATCCCATCGGTCAACCGTTCATGGGACATCAGGGAGTCGTTTTTACAGTGGCGTTTAGTCCGGATGGAGAAACGATTGCTAGTGGTAGTGGGGATGGTACGATTCGCGTATGGAATCGTCAGGGTCAACCCTTGGGTCAACCGTTTCGGGGACATGAGGGTGTGGTTTTTGACCTGGCGTTTAGTCCCAACGGTGAGAGGATTGTCAGTGGGGGAAGAGATGGGACGGTACGCTTATGGAATCGTCAAGGTGAGTTAATCGGTGAACCTTGGCGAGGACATCAGGGAGTCGTTTTTGCGGTAGCGTTTAGTCCGGATGGGGAAACGATCGCCAGTGGTAGTGGGGATGGTACAATTCGCTTATGGAATTCTCAGGGTCAGTTACAGGGTCAACCATTACGGGGACATCAAGGTGCGGTGCGATCGCTGGCGTTTAGTCCGGATGGTGAGAGACTTGCCAGTGGTAGCCAGGATAAAACAGTACGCTTGTGGGATGTGCGGATTTTACCAGAACCGCAAGATTGGCAAACTGGGCTGCGGGTGGCGTGCGATCGCCTCGAAAATCATCCCGTTTTTGAACGTCCGCATCCGGCAAATACCCTATCTCGTGATATTTGTCAAGCTAAAGAATCAAGAACTCATCGTTAAGCTGAAGTTACCCCTCTCTTTGCGCTCAACAGCTCTGTTAAACCAAATCATCTAACAAGTCGGTCATTTCAGCCTGTGAGCGTCCCCGGTTATCGTCATACAGCGTATTGCAAGTTCGTGAGGTACAGTATTTGCCCTCTGATCAAGTAGTAGCACTACTTATGCGATCGCATAAATCCCGCTATTCGCTGCACGGCTGTTTCTAGCACATCAGGTTCCTGCACCAAAGCAAAGCGGACATATCCTTCCCCAGCTTTGCCAAACCCTGCTCCTGGTGATGCAGCCACTCCGGTTTCTTCTACTAACTGGGTGCAGAATTGGATCGAATTTTTGTGCCAAGGTTGGGGTAATTTTGCCCAAATATACATCGTTGCTTGGGGAAGTGGAACCTGCCAACCGATACGGTTTAACGCCTGCACAAACGCATCCCGCCGTTTCTGAAACGTAGCTACCATCGCTTGCACACCATCTTGATTTCCCTGTAGTGCCGCGATCGCACCGTTTAAAATTCCGCGATACTGGTTAAAATCCACCACCGCCTTAATTTGGCGCAACGCCTTAATCAGTTGAGCATTGCCGATCGCATACCCAATGCGAAAGCCGCCCATATTATAGGATTTAGAAAAGGTAAAAAACTCAATCGAGATGTCTTTATTGGGGTCAGCTTGTAAAACAGAGGGCGCTAGGGCGTTAAGATTGGCGGGTGCTGTGCTATCTGGAGAAAATACCAAGTCAGCATAAGGGAAATCGTGAACCAGAACCACATCATGCTGACGACAAAAAGCCACCGCTTTCTGGAAAAACGATAACGGTGCGATCGCGCTGGTGGGATTATGAGGATAATTCAGCACCATCATCCTAGCTTGGGCAAGGACAGAGGCAGGAATTTCTTCAAAAACAGGTAAAAACTGATTTTCTGCCAACAGAGGCATCGGATAGATTTGACCCCCTGCCAAATACACCCCACCGACATGAGACGGATAACCTGGATCAAGCAACAAGGCAAAATCACCGGGGTTGAGAATCGCTAAGGGTAAATGTGCCGTTCCCTCTTGGGAACCAATTAGAGGCAGAACCTCCGTTTCTGGGTCAACCGGAATACCAAATCGTTGGCTATACGCCTTAGCTACAGCCTGACGAAACGCTTGCGTCCCATGAAACAGTAAGTAACCATGAGTGCTAGGGTCATGCAGCGAAGCCTCAATAGCGGCAACGACGTGATCCGATGCCGATAAATCAGAGGAACCCAAAGATAGGTCAATAATATCTTGACCCAAGGCTTTAGCTTTTGCCTTCGCCTGATCCATATCAGCAAACACATTGGCTTGCAGGGGTTGTAAACGTTGAGCAAACTGCATGGTTTAGTTATTGCACAGGGAACAGGGAACAGGGAACAGGGCATCAATTCAGACGGGGCGGGTTTAGTGACATTTTTGTGGCAAAAAATGATAATTGTGAAACCCACCCCTACCACCGACAAGACTCAAAGCTCGTTGTCTATCATTTCCTGCAACTTTTGCTTCCCAATAGCACCTTCATGGAACTGGGCAACCTCTCCATTTTTAAAGAGTAAGAGTGAGGGGACTCCTTCGACGTTATACTGCTTCACAGTAACGGGATTTGGATCAACTTCCATCTTAGTCACTTTCAGGCGATCGCCATAATTCTCCGCAATCCAATTCACTGAGGGCGAGACGAGGCGGCAAGGTCCACACCAATTTGCCCACAGATACACTAGCACTGGCTTGTCAGCTTTTAAAACTTCAGTCTCAAAGTCCTGATCGGTAATCTCAAGTACGTTACTCACAACACTCTCCATCAACACAAATGACTACTCTAGCGAGACTCACTACTTCTTGACAATGGCTAACCGTTACCAGATGATCAGTCCTTGAGCCAGTTTTTTGAGGTTCTCTCGATCAGTCTAAGCCTTCAGGCGATCGCAAGAAAACATCAAAGGAAATGTCATGATTATGATGTAGAGACGCGCCTTGGCGCGTCTCTCTGATTGTTGATGACGCCTGATGCTTACAAATTGTCGATTTGCTTTCGCAGTTGTTCCAATTCGTCGTCAACTTCGGATTGGGGGGCAGCACCTGAGTCAGTTTTCTGCTCTGATGTGCCTTCTAAAGCGGGCTGAGAGACAGAACCACCGGATAGCTGGGCTTTCATTGCCGTCAACTCATCATCAACATCACTCCCCGATTCCAGGGCAGCAAATTGATTTTCTAAGTCAGCACCACCCAACTCATGAGCCGCTTGGGAACGGGCTTCGAGTTCCATCACTTTGTCTTCCATCCGCTCAAATGCCCCCATCGCTGAGCTAGTTCCCAAACGACCAAGGGTACTTTGTAACTGCTCATTGGCTTTGGCAGAGCTCGCCCGTGCCTTGAGCATATCTTTCTTGGTCTTCGCCTCAGAAATTTTGCTTTCCAAGGCAATTAGGTTACGCTTCAGGGTGTCTACTTGAGTCGTTTGCTGTTCAAGCTGACCTTTGAGGACATTGGCTGTATCAGCAACGGATTTTTTGCGCTGGAGTGCTTCCCGAGCTAGGGTTTCATCCCCTTTTTGCAGGGCAAGTTGGGCGCGTTGCTGCCAGTTATTGGCTTCGGATTGGTTTTTATTATATTGTTGCTCGGTACGTTTTTGGGTGGCAATGGATCGGGCAACGGCTTGGCGCAGTTGTACCAGATCTTCTTGCATGTCAATAATGGCTTGCTCCAGAATTTTTTCTGGGTCTTCAGCCTTGCTAACCATATCGTTAAGATTAGCTCTGACAACTCGGCTCAGGCGATCGAATAGTCCCATGACGCTGTTTATCCTCTCGGAATGTACAAACTAAGTATCAAGCAGGCTCTAAGCTTGGGAACCTGCTCAGGGGTCAATTTTGTGGAATAGAGGCTCTCCTGCCTTTTGGAGAAAGCACTGGGTTAATGTAATTGAAACATTCATCAAATTATGGTATTCAGACAGGAGGCTATTTATCTAGTGTAAAAACTTCCAGCTCAATAGTGCTAGGACATCGGTCAAGAAACCCGGTTTCTTTGGGTGAAAGCTTGATATTTCGTTGTCATCCTCACCAGAAACCCAATTTCTCATAATACTTTGGATGTGCCATGGCACGTCTGTGGGCATCAACTAGGATTTATCCAGATCAGAACGCAGTTTTTCCAGTTCTGCCTCGATCTCCGCATTGCCACCTGATCCGGCTTGAGCGGACGGTAATTGTGCCGATGCCGTTGTACCACCTAGGTTAGCTTTCATCGAGGCTAATTCTGTATCAATGTTACTGCCACTTTCTATGGCATTAAATTTCTTTTCCAATTCATCACCACTAGAGAGTTCCGCGATCGCCTCGGATCGGGCTTCGAGTTCGTGTACTCTGTCTTCCATGCGCTCAAAGGCACTCAGGGTACCGCCTGTGTTGAGATTTCCTAACATCTCGTTAATCTTCTCTGAGGCTTGAGCTGAACGCGCTCTGGCAATATAAAGGTCTTTTTTCGTTTTTGCCTCCGAGATTTTACTCTCTAGAGTCTTCATATCTTTTTTAAGTTTAGTAACAATCTCACGTTGCTGCCCCAGTTGTCCCTGGAGAGCTTGAGCCGTTTGCTGATGAGTTTGTCGTCGAGTTAGGGCTTCTCGTGCCAAATTATCGTCCCCTTTTGACAGAGCCAGTTGAGCGCGGTTGTACCATTCACTGGCAGTCGATTCAGCTTGGGAGGCTTGGCGTTCTGTACGTTTTTGGGACGCGATCGCTTGAGCGACAGCCTGCCGCATTTGGATTAAATCGTGCTGCATATCGTCCACAGCTTGTTCCAGAATTCTTTCTGGATCTTCGGTTTGTCCAATCAGGCTATTCAGGTTGGCGCGAATCACTCGCCCGATGCGCTCAATCAATCCCATAGCAGCTCTCCATTGTGGTTAGGGGTGGGGAAAACTTTATCACTATGGTATCTCAGGCTTGTTGGTCTTATGTATTAAGTCATTGCCCGTTTCCCGTTCCCGGTTCAGAGTTCCCCAATTAATCAGGTTTATAAATCGATGCAGAAAGTCCTTGTTGTTTAAGCCTCTCGACCAGGGTTTTGGCTTCTGACTCTAGTTTAAAGGCACCCATAGCAATTCTTGTCCCTGCGGGTACGTTCACCACGTAGGCGTCAGGGACAATAGTTTGGGCTGTCTCCAACACACTACTATCGCTGGAGTTAATCAGCACATAATAGAACTCATCACTCAGATTCGAGGTGACGTTGTTTGGCTTCGGTGCAGCAGAGGTGGATGTATTCGCTTTTTCTGAGGAGTTGTTAGTCGATGATTCAGGTTGAGCGGGTGAGGAATTTGGTGTCACCGATGGTGTCGCCGTTGGAGGTGGTGGGGTAGGAGGAGTTAAAAGGGCTGATGGTAAATTTGAGGCTGGATTCGGTAACTGGGGTAAAGGTAGGACTGAAGCCGTGGGTGGAGCCGCTGCTGGAGGCTGTGAATTGGGGATGGGAGCGATGGGTGAAGCACTTGGACTAGAAGTTGGATTGGCTTTCAGATTAGGGAGTGTATTGATATTCACGTCTGGGAATTCATCATCACTGGCAAGATTAGGTTTATTTACGCCGAGTAATCCATTTTCCCGATTAGCGGTTGTCGCTGTTGAATTCTCAGCCGTCGTGGGTGTCTCAGTTTCTAAGAAGTCAAGCCCTAGGCTAGTCCGAAAAATATAGGTCAATGTCGCACTCGAAACCAGCAACAGCAAAATCGAACCGACACCGAGGGGAGTGAGGATTCTATTCGTTATGGGTTTTTGGGATTCCTTTGGGGTTTCCTGTTCGGCTAACGTTTGCCGTAATTTTTCTGAGGATTCTAAATAGTCTTCTGGCTGAGACTGATCCGTTGTCGGGACAACTAATTTACCGTCCCCTTCTAGGGATTCCTCTAGGGTTGGGAAGTCAGTAACGCTTTGCTCCTGAGTCTTCACCAAGGGGGCTTCCTGGCTAGGTAGGGGAGGAAACAGGGGTGGAGTGGGTTCAGTCTCTGGGGATTCTCTCTTTTCTGGTGTGGGAGAACCACTCACTTGAGCGGATTGCCGATCAATGTCTCCGGGAGAACTCGTAGAATCGGCGGCTGGGGCGATAGAAATAGGAGACGTTGTTGTCGGCTCAAGCTGATTGACTGCCGATTTCTGTTTGGGGTAACGCCCCGGTAGTTGGGGAGATGTGATACCACGTCCCCGTCGTTGGCGTCGATAGCGGGCTAATTCGGCTTCGAGTTGCACGTCTAGGCTACCTAAAGCCGTCTGCAAAACAGGGTTAATCGACAGGGGGGAGGAAGGAGTTGATGCTTTAGCTGAGGTTTTTTGGCTCATGAAGGGAACTTCCGTTTAATTCGGCAGGGTTGAGTTAGAGGCTCATTGTGACAATGAAGACAGTCGTTAAGGATGGTGTTGGTTTAGGATAGCTGTATGGGAAAGCATAAATACTCATGCTGAAATCTCTTAATCATATAGTAGAAGCACTGGATAATCAGCCGTTTTGGCAAGGTCAAAAGCAATTTCAACAGATCCGCGACTGTTGGGCTGACGTTGTGGGTGCAGATAGGGCGCAGCAAACCCGACCCCATTCACTATCCCGTTCAATTCTTTATGTTGCCACGTCAAGTTCGGTTTGGTCTCAAGATCTGAGTTTAAATTGCCGTTCTATTTTGAAACAGCTTAATGCTCGCTTGTCCACGCCGATAGAAACTATCCGTTTTTCGCCCGGATGGTGGTATCAAGAGCAAACCTTACCCCAGACTGAGGAATCGGAACATCCCAGCCTTGTGGATGAACCGGAGGTCTCATCGTCTGCTGATCCCCCTGTGGAACAGCCTACACCCCAAACGGCATTTGAACAGTGGGCGGCGAAAATTAAGGCGCGATCGCAGAACCTACCCCTTTGTCCCCAATGCCATTGTCCGACACCGCCAGGAGAACTGAAACGCTGGCACGTTTGTGGCTTGTGTGCGACTAAGCAGTGGCAGGGTTAGCGGTTGCCTTGACCGGGCTTATGAATGCTGACCTGTCGGATCGGTTTAACTTATCATTCTTGTTTGAATTTCTCGCTTAAATTTCGTATCTAACTATACATTAGGTTTATCCTTTGGGCTTGATCCCCATGAGGTTTCACGAAAAATTCACCTAGTTTCTGACCAAGCTTAACTGATTGTTTCGTTTCTTTGCGAGAATGTGTTCATATATAAAGCAATTATAAAGAAAACATAAAATATTAATAGTTTAAGTAAAAAATAATGGAAATTGAGAAGATATAGGCAGCTAATTAAACGTTCATTTTTTAAGACATCCAATGAAAACCTTCAAATGCTCAACGTCCGCTTGTCAGTTTTGTCGCTATTACCAACTTGAAGGACGGCGCGGCGGTACGTGTCAGCAACTTGGCGTACCCGTTAAAGCCAATTGGAAAGCTTGTTCCTTAGCCCTACCACCCTTTGCGCCCTCGTGGGAAAGTTTTGAGCAAATATGGCTTGATGATCAACGGCTGTTGAGAGAAGATTTAGCTACAAACTGCTCCCAGAGACATTCCCAGCCGACGCCCTCGACAAAAGTCCAGACATCAAACCCTGAAAACGTGGCAACTAAAGTTGCTCTTGTGTAATTTCCCTTTTATAACGTTCGGCTAGAGTTTCGGTTGATTAGAGGTTACTTACAGCCTTCATCAATTGAACGCATTCAGATCAGTGAAGGCATCAACCTTGCCCTTAAGTTTTATCGTTTTAGTGGATTTCCTTTTAATTAATCTTTGATAACCAAATCTTAATCTTTGAGAAAATTTATGTAGGGGCGGGTTTCACCGTTATCGTTTCTGACCTTACCTAGATAGGGCTTGCTGCATGAGTGTGGAAGCTAGACCAGATAAGGGTTTTAAGCCATTTTTCTACCCAACAAGTGCAAGGTTTTTACACTATAACCGTCAAAACCCTGGAATTTGTGCCTCCGCCAGCGCCAAATTTTCCCTCGA
>NZ_JAVJNP010000202.1:0-28043 GCF_040217205.1 Coleofasciculus sp. A1-SPW-01
TCGAGGGAAAATTTGGCGCTGGCGGAGGCACAAATTCCAGGGTTTTGACGGTTATAGTGTAAAAACCTTGCACTTGTTGGGTAGAAAAATGGCTTAAAACCCTTATCTGGTCTAGCTTCCACACTCATGCAGCAAGCCCTAAATAGAAGTATAAGGGACTTGCGACTTAATCATGTACCAAGGAGACTTGGCTGAGTTCATGAATTCAGCTTTCCTCACTGGTACTTTATTTTTACGCTGCTCCCTAAGTAGGTCAGTGGAAATAAACTGAACCACGTTAAATTCTGTAAATATCCATTAAACCCTTACACTTACAAAGGACAAAGGACAAATGACGTAGCTTGCTTCTCAAGGGAGCGTTTTCCCTATTCATCTTTTACTCTACAATTTTGATTAACCAAGCCGTATTGGGTTAACCACAGGATTTGATGTATGAGCCAAGCCTTACAAGAGATGCAGTGTAGTGCAGGAGCAACCTTTGATCCAGCCCAGGTGCAAGTACCAGCCAGTTTCGGCAATGATGCAGCCGCCCTACAAGCCGCGCGTCAAGGGGTGGCTTTAGTTGACTTATCCCATTGGGGACTGCTGAAAATCTCTGATGAGGATAGACTGCGCTTTTTGCATAATCAAAGTACCAATGATTTCCAGAAACTGAAACCGGGACAGGGTTGTGATACAGTTTTTGTGACCTCAACTGCCCGTACTATTGATCTGGTAACCGCTTACGTCACGAAAGAGGCGGTATTACTATTGGTATCCCCTAATCGGCGTCAACAGTTACTCGAATGGCTTGATCGCTATATCTTTCCCATGGATCGGGTAGAATTGGCGGATATCTCCAATGATAGTGCGATTTTTAGCCTAATCGGACCCGAAAGTGATACCCTGTTGACCAAGCTAGGTGTCCAGTTGCCGATTGGTGATGTCTATGCCAGTCATCAACATCTCAATCTAAATGATATAGAGGTGCGAATTGCTAGAGGAAGTGGTTTTGCACTCCCTGGATATACCCTAATTGTCCCCGCCAGCAATGCAGCAAACCTATGGCAAACCTTAACTACAGCCAATGCTACACCAATGGGCGATCGCGTATGGCAACAGTTGCGAATTGAACAAGGGCGTCCGCTTCCTGATTATGAACTGACAGAGGATTATAATCCCCTAGAAGCAGGGTTATGGAATACGATTTCCTTTGATAAAGGATGTTATATCGGTCAGGAAACGATCGCGCGATTAAATACTTACAAAGGCGTCAAGCAGCAATTGTGGGGAGTGCGCTTACCCGTATCGGTGGAACCGGGAACTGTAATCACCGTGGATGGGGAAAAAGTGGGGAAGTTAACCAGTTGTACGCCAACGGAACAAGGTTACATCGGTTTAGCCTATATCCGCACCAAAGCCGGCGGCGTTGGGCTTCAGGTTCAGGTGGGAGAGATTGAGGGTGATGTTGTAGATGTTCCCTTTTTGACCCACGAGTATTATGGAAGTCAGTAGGGGCGGGTTTAGCCTTTAATTGTTGTATCCTACCGATAACCTTTCAACAAAACCCGCCCTTATTTCATTCTGCCCTTCTCGAAACCGCTATCTACCCAACAGGCTGATCTTGGAGTTGGGTTTCCTTCGTCAACCCAACCTACAAAGGTCAATGATACTTCCTATAGAGCATCACCTTCACGGGTTGTCCGTCTTTGATATGCCGTTGTACTACGGCGGGGACTTCATCGGGGTGAACCCGACAATACCATGTTTCTTCGGGTAAAACCACGACCATCGGACCATTGCCACATTCTCCCAGACAACGGCTACCGCTAACTATCACCCCATTAACAGGTAAAGCCTGAAACGCTGCCAAGACTTTGGCAGCACCTTGTTTGCGGCAAGTACGGTGCTGACATACCAGTATTTGTCTTGTTGGTTGTTGTGACAAAGGTGCTGACATATCAGTATGGGACTGAACAGTTTGTCTTAATTGTAACGATGCAGATACCTTTCCTGGGACATAAGACCAAGGACAACGGACAAAACATTAAGCTTTGTGAAGGAAATTGTTAAGCTGTATTTCAAAATGAGCCGCGATCGCACATTGCGGATGAAATCGCCAAAAGTCCGTGATACCATGCAATCCGTACCTCGAAAACGATTGGGAGAAAAAATGCCTGCACTAAGGGTTGCGGTTGTTGGTTCAGGACCTGCTGGCTCGTCTGCCGCAGAGACTCTAGCAAAAGCTGGAATCGAAACCTACTTGTTTGAGCGTAAGCTAGACAATGCTAAACCCTGTGGCGGAGCCATTCCGCTCTGTATGGTTAGTGAATTTGACCTGCCACCAGAAATTATTGATCGGCGAGTCAGAAAGATGAAGATGATCTCGCCATCGAATATAGAGGTGGACATCAACCTGGTAAAAGAAGACGAATATATTGGTATGTGCCGCCGGGAAATCCTGGATGGCTTCATGCGGAACCGCGCTGCTAAGCTCGGTGCAACTTTAATTAATGGCACTGTTCATAAACTCGATATTCCCACAAGTAATACAGAACCCTATACCCTTCACTACGCTGACCATTCCGATGGGAGTCTCAGTGGTGTACAAAAAACCCTGAAAGTAGACCTGGTGATTGGGGCTGATGGCGCGAATTCCCGCGTCGCTAAGGCAATTGACGCCGGGAACTACAATTATGCGATCGCCTTCCAAGAGCGGATTCGCCTGCCAGGGGACATGATGAACTACTATGAAGACCTGGCAGAAATGTATGTAGGTAACGACGTTTCGCCTGACTTCTACGCTTGGGTCTTCCCCAAATACGACCACGTTGCCGTTGGCACGGGGACGATGAAGGTTAACCAAGCCAAAATTAAAAAGCTACAGGCAGGGATTCGCGCTCGTGCCGCTAAGAAACTTGTCGGTGGTGAAATCATCAAAGTTGAGGCACACCCAATTCCAGAGCATCCCAGACCTCGCCGAGTCGTGGGTCGGGTGGCTTTAGTTGGAGACGCAGCGGGAACGGTGACGAAATCGTCAGGTGAAGGGATTTACTTTGCGGCAAAATCCGCCCGGATGTGCGCCGAAACCATTGTCGAAACCTCCAATGGTGGAACTCGCATTCCCACGGAAGATGACCTCAAGCTTTATCTCAAGCGTTGGGATAAGAAATATGGCATCACCTATAAGGTGCTGGATATTCTGCAAACCGTCTTCTATCGCTCCGATGCGACTCGTGAAGCGTTTGTAGAGATGTGTTCAGATCTGGATGTGCAGCGACTCACGTTTGATAGTTACTTGTACAAAACGGTTGTACCTGCTAATCCTTTAGTGCAGCTTAAAATTACTGCCAAAACCATTGGTAGTCTGTTGCGCGGAAATGCTTTAGCACCATAATCCTTTCTCTTGTCATCACCACAAAGGCGGCGGGGATGTGCATTCGCTTTGAGAATGTTCACCTAGCCGCCCTCATTGTCTATATCAGATGTTAAATATTAAGTTCTGATAAAGCAAATCGTGATATCTATAAAGTTTTTATAAAGATGACCCTTTTTTATTGGCAATCAGCAAATTAGGGGCTTACTATAAAAGTGCTGGTACATTCAACTCACTTATTCAACCAGCGAATCCTATACAGAAGCACTAACTGAACTCTCTATCTTTGAAGAAATATTCCTTGGGAGTCCCCTCTTTTCTAGTAAAAGGGGGGATTCTTCGTTGTGGCGTTCTTTATTGAGGAGAGCTTGCTATTTCACGCTCAATATAGTACATTTGTACCAAATTACAGCGTGATCCTCATGAAAACACTGCAAGCCGGACTTCAATTCCTGCGTTCCCAGTTCATGCAGCGTCAACCCCCTCGCGTCTTAAAAAAGCCACCTCGCAGGCGTTACCGTTCCCCTTACCCAGTTCCCCGAAAGGCAATCAAGGCACCCCCTCAACCCGTAAAGTCTCAACCGCCTTTATCCTTTGAGCTTGAATCGTCTGTGCGGATGCTACAGCAACGAACTAAAGACGGCTGGAGACGGTTAGAGTCTCAAGCGTCTCACATTAATCGGCTATCGACAGAACTAGAAGCGGCGTTGCTAGAACTTAAAGCGATCGCGTCACAAGTTAATACGGATTGGAAAACACTCCACCAGGTACAGCATTCGTCAACACAGGCGATTATTCCTAACGTTTGTGAATATCAGATCACTAAGCTACCTTTGGTGCAATACAAACCATCGGGTACATTTCTACTCACGTCGCGATCGGTCGATTTATGCAAAGCTGAACGGGAAGCCACGGTGTTAGCACAAGTCTTGCGGCGTCGTACTCGACGTAAACGATTGAAACGTTAGTTCGGTTGCATAAAAGAACAAGTTAGAGGGCAGAAATTTTCCAGGAAACAATAAGCTACTCAGCATTGCAACCTGGCTTTCATCCTTTTAGTGCGTTTAGCGAAGCCATGCCGCAGGCTTTAGTGAAGCCATGCCGCAGGCTTTGCATCTTGCTCGCTACTAAGATCCAATTAAATACATGACAGCTTATCCCAGTTATCAAGGAGGTTAATTAAGAGGATTTGGTACACCTGATTAAGACGGCGAATGTTCGTCTAACCAACGTTCCAAATCCTCCAAACGATTTAAATCTAAAATCTCCTCGGTTAAATTTTCTAAGTCTTGCAAAGGCAAACGTTCAACCTTTGTACTTATCGCCTCTGGCAGTTCTCCAAAACGCTTTGTAAGTAGACGCATAACTAGAGCGATCGCTTCTTGCAAACGTCCTTTCTCTCTTCCTTTTGCTTCCCCTTGTTCTGCCGCATACGTTATCCGCCCTTTCTCATCTTGCAACATGATTCCCCGGCGCTCCACGACTTCTAGCTCTTCTACTGTCATTTTGGCTTGGTTAGCAATATTTAAAGCCAATTCTATCTCAGACACGTCTCCCAAATTATTAGGAATATTATCGAGACTAGCCGCTTCTCTTAGGAAGTAAATCCACTTATCGCTTAAACTGGTTAACTCTGACAAGGTCTTCTTGAATTTCGGTAGCTCTACGAAGATTAGCTGCAATTCTGGATCAGGATATTCAAAGTTTTTGTTTTTTTCCTGAAAAACAAATTGATTGATCACATCTGGGGTGTTATTAAACAGGATAAAGTCTGTAATCGTTACGCCGATCACTGGATTGAGAATCAGGTAATTTTCCCCAATTCCTAACTGATTGCTATAAGCTTTGCTTAGATTGTAAACAATCCGTTTGCTAAAAGCTGTTACCCGCGCTATTTGCATTTCAATAATAACAACAGAGCCGTTAGCTAAAACAGCTTTTATGTCTAAATAAGTATCTTTTAGAGTTATTGCCTGACCTGGATTATAAGGATTGGCAATTGTCAAGGATTGAATGATTTTGTCTCCCTTATAAATAATGGCATTTAGGAAACTGATTAAAACCTCTTTGCTTTGTTCTGAACCAAATATTTTTTTAAAGGCATAATCGACCTTGGGGCTGATGAATTTCATGGTTTTATCCCGGTTAAGCCTGAAGTGAAAGGATCGCTAGTAATCTTATTTTAGTAGTAAACAAGCGTCATGGCTTTTCTATTGGGTTGTGGTTATCCTGATGCTATCAAAAAAACAATAGGGAATCTGGCGCGTGCGTAGGGGCGGGTTTTACGATTATCTTTTTAGTTGCACCCAGATGTGACTAAACCCGCCCCGCCTTTCTCCGGTGAACAATCTCAACACCATTGGTTTTTTGAGGATAGGTACATTTATATCGCAACCATAGACTTTAACCTATGCCAGGGGTTTGCGATCGCGGCGAGTGTCATCGCAGCCACAAAAATTAATCTTTATTTACAACAATCTTGCCGGAGTTCGCCAAATCTGCGATCGCACGTTCTCTAAGTGACGTAAATCCAGGGTTTTTGGGGATCAGGGTGTCTCAGGGTTAGGGAATGCGATCGCGCCCAACCCCATCTATATCCCCAATTTACTGTCACAGTTGAGCTGGAGTCAGGTTGCTAACGTGAGCCAGCTTAGTCAGGCTTGAAGTCTATTCCTGCATTTTTGCTTTTGTTCATATTTATATAAAAAAAATACACAAAATTGGAATAAATTGATTAAATTGGCTTCATAGTCACTCTGAAGCTATAAAAGCCTTTAAGCATTGATAGGCGTTATCGGATTGAGATTTAAAGCCCATCCCATTCCCACACCCCCTTTCATTTCTCAGGCAGTTATGTCAATAATGCGATTAGCAGGCAGCAAGCAACGGCTGACGACTCAGCCCAAGCCTAGATGCCAGCATATTTAACAGCTACGACAACATTTCAGTTTTGATCCAAACGATAGGAGACAACGAAGCGTGAAACTCTCAGTTTATGGAAAAGGCGGTATTGGTAAGTCCACAACAAGCTGTAATATCTCCGTAGCGTTAGCCAGACGTGGCAAAAAAGTGTTGCAAATTGGCTGCGATCCGAAACATGACAGCACCTTTACCCTGACAGGCTTTCTCATTCCCACGATTATCGATACGCTTCAGGAAAAGGATTATCACTACGAAGACGTTTGGCCCGAAGACGTTATCTATAAAGGCTATGGCGGCGTTGATTGCGTCGAAGCTGGTGGACCTCCTGCTGGTGCGGGTTGCGGTGGCTATGTTGTCGGTGAAACGGTGAAGCTACTCAAAGAACTTAATGCGTTTGACGAGTACGATATTATTCTGTTTGATGTTCTCGGTGACGTAGTTTGCGGTGGATTCGCTGCGCCTCTGAACTATTCCGACTACTGCATGATTGTTACGGATAACGGCTTTGATGCGTTATTCGCGGCGAACCGAATTGCCGCATCTGTGCGTGAAAAAGCCCGCACCCATCCCTTGCGCCTCGCTGGACTCATCGGAAATCGTACCTCGAAGCGGGATCTGATCGATAAGTATATTGAAGCTGTACCCATTCCCGTGTTGGAGATTCTGCCCTTAATTGAAGATATTCGCATTTCGCGGGTTAAAGGGAAAACCATTTTTGAAATGGCAGAAACTGATCCATCTCTGATACCTGTGTGTGATTACTATCTGAATATTGCTGATCAAGTGTTGGCGCGTCCCGAAGGTGTCGTTCCCAATGACTCCCCCGATCGCGAGTTGTTCTCTTTACTGTCTGACTTCTACCTGAATCCCCAACAACCTAAGGTAACGTCAGAGGAAGAAGAACTTGACCTGATGATGGTGTAATTGGTCATTTGTCATTTGTCCTTTGTCATTAGTTATGGCGTTGAGACATTGGGTTAAGGGCGGGTTTTGTTGATAGTGAGGTAGGGCGGGTTTTGTTGTTCATTGATCAGTAACAAGTCGTTTGAGTGGCTAAACCCGCCCCTACAACCCGCCCCTATAATTGTGGCTGAATCCAGCCCTACCATAAGACGTTGGACTTCTTATAGATAGAAACTTACCTGAGAAACGAGGAGAGAAGAACTTTTTATGACTACAGATCAAACCCCCCAATCGCTAGAGTTTGAATGTGAAACTGGAAATTACCATACATTTTGCCCGATTAGCTGTGTAGCTTGGCTTTATCAGAAGATTGAAGATAGTTTCTTCTTAGTGATTGGGACGAAAACCTGTGGTTACTTCCTGCAAAATGCCATGGGGGTGATGATTTTCGCCGAACCCCGTTATGCGATGGCGGAACTGGAAGAGGGAGATATTTCCGCCCAATTAAATGACTACGAAGAACTGAAGCGGTTATGTTTACAGATTAAGCGCGATCGCAACCCTAGTGTAATTGTCTGGATTGGCACTTGCACCACGGAAATCATTAAGATGGATTTGGAAGGCTTAGCGCCGAAGTTAGAAGCCGAGCTTGGGATTCCCATTGTTACAGCGCGGGCGAATGGGTTGGACTATGCGTTCACTCAAGGGGAAGATACCGTTCTGGCGGCGATGGCTCACAAATGTCCGAAAGAAGCACCCAAAGTAGAAGCAGAAAAAGAAGAACGGAATGCGATTTCCAAACTGCTCAACTTCGGACGCCAGAAAGAAGACGTTGCGGCTGAAGAATCAGAGTATGTGGATCACCCACCCCTGGTATTATTTGGCTCATTACCTGACCCCGTGGTAACGAATCTTACCCTGGAACTGAAGAAGCAAGGAATTAAAGTTTCCGGTTGGTTACCCGCGAAGCGATATACGGAACTTCCGGTGATTGAAGAAGGGTATTATGTCTCTGGTGTCAACCCCTTCTTAAGCCGCACCGCCACAACCTTAATGCGTCGCCGCAAGTGTAAATTAATTGGCGCACCGTTCCCCATTGGACCCGATGGGACTCGCGCCTGGATTGAAAAGATTTGTTCCGTGTTTGGAATTGAACCGAAGGGATTAGACGAACGGGAAGCCCATATTTGGGAAAACTTGGAAGAGTATGTCAAGTTAGTACGGGGTAAATCGGTTTTCTTCATGGGGGATAACTTACTGGAAATTTCCCTGGCTCGTTTCTTAATTCGCTGTGGAATGACTTGTCCAGAAATTGGCATTCCCTATATGGATAAGCGGTATCAGAAAGCGGAATTGGATCTGCTGGAGAAAACCTGTCAGGAGATGGGAGTACCAACACCGAAGATTATCGAGAAACCGGATAACTACAATCAAATTCAGCGAATTTATGAGTCGAAACCGGACTTGGTAATTACGGGAATGGCTCATGCAAATCCCTTAGAAGCGCGAGGAATTAATACTAAGTGGTCCGTTGAGTTTACATTTGCTCAGATTCACGGCTTTACCAATGCGCGGGATATTCTGGAATTAGCAACTCGTCCCCTGCGGCGCAATAACAGCCTCAAGGATTTGGGTTGGGATAAGTTGGTGAAAGAAGAAGCGAAGGTTTGATCTCTCCTCCTTTGAGATCTCTCCTACCCCCCGGATTCCGGGGGGTTTATTTTTTAGTTTTATGCAATGGCGACTGGAAGTCGCAGCTACACAAACAAAGTCCGCCTGCGCGGACTAAATTTATAAAGCGGGTAGTCAACCCGGATTGGGTATGAGAGGGTGCGATCGTTTGTAGTAGCCACTTTAGTGGCTAAAAAAGGTTTATCCGCTCTTGAATATGCTGTAATTGTAGAGGATAGGTGTTTAGTCTTGCCTAAAAATACCCGACTGCTCTAAAGTGGAACACTAACCATTATTGAGCTGGTAAAATTAGTGATTCATAGCGGGGCAGATCACCAACCCCAAGAGACTACAACAACCGCTAATGTAGTCAAGCGAGTTACCGTACCTATAACACTCTACGCCTTTGGTAACAGACAACGCCCTCGTCCACCGCGTCAAAATAAAGATATTGCTGTTGACAATGATTGTGTAAAACCGACAAACCCACCAACAGGAGCATCTACCTTTGGCGATGTTGAATACGCACCACTCACAGGACACTACCACAAGCTTAATCAGAATACACAATTACCTGAAGGTCTTGATGTAATCGCTGATGGTAGAGAGGTGGGTGGTACTCACTCACCAACCCATCATACAATTTACCCCAGTCGAGAAATGCCATTTACAGAATTTGTGGAAAAATTTCTAAGTAGTGGATGGGTGTACGCTGGTAAGAAGGAAATAAGATAGGGATAAAAGTTAAAAGCCATGTTTCAAAAGCAACCCCCAAAAAACGACATCGAACTTTGGCAGAAAGTGTTTAACCAGGAAACTGCCTATATTCAAGCTCGCCAAGACTTCCTCAATAATTCTCCTGACCGAATCGGATTCATCAAGAAAGCTTTACACAATCCTACTGAAAGAGGTACAGCACTGAGACTCATGGAGTATCTAAAACTCGAAGAGCGTCAAAGCTTGTTTGATGACTTGCTTGAATTAGCGAGTGTCTCTCAGTCAGATATTGAACTTTGCCGGAAAGCTATTCTTTCGCTCCCTAAAAATTGGCTTTTAGCCAACATTGAAAAGAGCGCTGAACCCTTACTCCAAGATGGAACAGATGAAGAGTATAGGCGATTACTAGAATTATATCTTGATATTGATAGAGAACTGGTTAAAAGACTTGCCCATAGAGCGGTGGATCATGATGATCCAGATATTCGTGAAGTTGGGGAGGATTTCCAGAACTACCTAGAGAATCAGCATACTATTCTATCAGCAATTTAATCCGCGATCGCTGTTAACAACTCTAAAATACAGGAGAAGGAAAAAGATGAGTGTTGTCATCCCAAATGAAATCGTCGCCGCCAGTGGAATGTCAGCAGAAGAGTTGATGCTAGAGTTAGTCATTCTACTCTTTCAAAAAGATAAAATATCTTTGGGAAAAGCCAGTGAGTTAGTAGGGATGAATCAACTCCGATTTCAGCGACTGTTAGCTGATCGTAATATTTGCATTCATTACGATGTTGCTGAGTTTCAAGAAGATCTTAAGAGTCTGCAAGAACGAGGTTGGCTGTGATCGTAGTCAGTGACACCTCACCACTCAGCAGTTTAGCAATTGTTGGGCAATTATCACTTTTACAACAACTCTATGGAAAAGTGATTATTCCCACAGCCGTTGCTACTGAACTAGCGAATACGGAACCTGAGGATAGCAGCGTCACAGCCGTCTTATCTTTGACTTGGATTGAGACTCAATCCGTTACCAACCGGACATTGGTTGAAACGTTGCAAAATGAAGGGAAATTGGATTTGGGGGAATCGGAAGTGAATGAAGTTGATAAGGAGGAACCATCGTGACAGAGTTAAAGAACCATAACTCAAAATTCTCGGACGAAGACACTGATATTGATGACGTTACATGGATTGACTCAGAGGAAGATGATGATATTGACCCAGAAGACGAGGCAATTACAACTCCATTTGACCCCAGTCAAATTAGGGTTGATACGCGACCCATGACTATTGATTTAGTGCTTAAGAGAATTAAATTTGATGAGATTAATTTAGCTCCTGATTTTCAGCGTAACGCTAACATTTGGAACAATAAGGCAAAAAGTAGACTCATTGAGTCTATTCTTATTCGTATACCATTACCAGCCTTCTACATGGATGCTACTAATGAAAACAAATGGTTAGTTATCGATGGTTTGCAGCGGCTAAGTACTCTTAAGGAATTTGTCATTGATAAAAAACTTAGATTAAATAATTTAGAATTTCTCACTAATTTTAACAGTAAAAATTATGATGAGTTGCCGCGCAATTATCAGCGAAGAATCGATGAAACAGTCCTAACTGTATATTTAATTGAAAAAGGAACTCCATCTAAAGTAAAATTCAACATTTTTAGACGAATTAACACAGGAGGTTTACCTCTATCTCCCCAAGAATTACGTCATGCAATAAATCCAGGACATGCAACAAAGTTTTTAAATAAGCTAGCAAAATCTAAGGAATTTAAACAGGCTACTAGCATTGGCAAGAGAAAGCAAGAACGCATGGATGATCATGAATTTGTTTTGGGATTTGTTGCTTTCTTGCTGACGCCACATCAAGATTATAATGTTAAAGAGGGTAGAGATAATTTTTTAAATGAAACCATGGCAAAAATAAATAAAATGAAAACAAAAGAACTTGATGAAATTGAATATAAATTCATTCGTTCTCTAGAAGCAGCTTATTCTATATTTAAAGAAAATGCTTTTCGCAAAATCATCAAAAATCAAGAGAAAAAACAACCGCTTAATAAAGCCTTGTTTGAGGTTTGGTCAGTCACATTAAGTCAACTAAATGATCAAGAACTTGAAATCTTAAAACGGCGCAAGCATAAGTTAATTCAAGAATTTGTGAGTTATAGTGAAAATGATGCTGATTTTTTCCATTCCATATCTCAGGCTTCTGAAAAGGTTAGCTATAGATTTGAGGTAGTTGAAAAAATTGTTCAAACAGTTCTATCATGATTAGTTCACTGCACTTAAAAAACTTTAAGGCTTTTGAAGACCAGATGCTTAAGTTTAAAACTTTAACATTACTTTCTGGTCTTAACAGTACAGGTAAGTCTTCAGTTATACAAGCACTTCTTTTATTGCGTCAATCTTATCAGCAAGATTTATTGCCAGAAAAGGGTTTGGCTCTCAACGGGGATTTGGTTTGTATTGGTACAGCTCAAGATGCACTTTTTGAGGCAGCAAAAGATGATGTGATCGGTTTTGATCTTCTCTTGGAAGATGACACGCAGGGAAGATGGCGTTTCGACTACAACCGCGAGGCAGATGTAATAGCTCTTTCCTCACCCCAAACTGCTTCTGATGTCTATAAATCAAGTCTTTTCAGCGATAATTTTCACTATCTTCAGGCAGAACGTATTGGTCCCCGGACATACTTTGAGATATCGGATTTTCAAGTACGACAACATGAGCAAATTGGCACTAGGGGGGAATACACAGCACATTTTCTATCAACTTATAGAGATAAAGATATTCCTAACAGTAATTTGAGCCATCCAGAGGCAAAGTCACTTGATCTGAAAGATCAGGTCGAGGCATGGATGGGAGAAGTTAGCCCAGGTACACGAATTGAAATCAAGTCAAACCAAGATATGGATTTGGTGAATTTCCAATATTCTTACGGACTCAGTAACCCCTACCGTGCTACAAATGTCGGCTTTGGAATTACTTACACTTTACCCATTATTGTTGCGGTACTTTCATCTCCTCCAGGCACATTAATTTTACTAGAAAATCCAGAAGCCCATCTTCATCCTAAAGGGCAATCAAAAATGGGTGAATTATTGGCACTTGCTGCTAGTTGTGGTGTTCAAGTTGTCATAGAAACTCATAGTGACCATGTTTTAAATGGGATTCGTTTAGCTGTTCATGGTGGAAAACTTGAACCCAATGATGTTCAGTTGCACTATTTTGATCGCCAAGAAAAAGATCGACAAATTTACACCGAAGTAATATCACCACGGATTGATAGAAATGGACGAATTGATTACTGGCCCGATGGTTTCTTTGATGAATGGGATAAAAGTTTAATGACATTACTAAAACCGAGGGATGCGTAAACCATGGATTTAGAAATGGTATTGAACGAGCTGTCCTTGCGAATTCCGGCTGATAATATTCAAGCTGCTCGACAACGGATGTTAGATCTGATTACTACCGCACAAACAGCGGCTGAACTCGGCGTAAATCCTATTATTCGCACTCATAGTCAGTTTTACGCTACTGTACTTGCACCTGACTATTCTTTATCCGATTGGCTTGTTGATAGAAATGTGGATCGAGAAAAATCACGATTTATTCTCTTATCTACAAAAACTCCTTTCTTGGCAGATATTCAAAATTCTGAGATTGAGGATAGAAACCTCCTATCAGATTTTTACTTTGAGGGAGAATCAACTGAAGGTCTGAAAATTGCTTACTTACTTGAGTCCCTTGCTCTAAGCATCCAATCAGAACCTGAATGGGAGTTTAGTCATTTAGTTTTAGAAGCGACTTGGCTTGAAGATGAAGAAACTTTCAATTCAGAAAAAATAACAGTTTTTCATGCTAGCCAAGTTGAACATATACAGGAACATACTCCTTGGATACAGAATCGTCTTAGGACAAGTGTTCGTGATGGAATAGATCTGTGGAACCGGAGAAGTGAACTTTTTCCTTCTCTAATTTTTTGTGAAACCGTTAACCAGCAACTACGAAACCTTGGTACTGGTAACCCAATACTACGACAAGCTGTCAAAAGATTATTCGAGCTGGAAAACTATTGTAAAAGTTGGACATCCGGCTCATTTAATCCCGATCAATTACCGAGTAAGGTAACTCCAGAAAGTGAATCAAGGCTCCAGAAGTTGAAAAATAAGTTAACCTTTATCTGTCCTGATGGTAACGAGCGTATCTTCAGTTTACATGTTCGCATGACGCCAGGAGCTTGGCGACTTCATTTTTCGGTAGACTTAGAACCAGGTAAGATAATTATTGGATACATTGGTTCCAAAATATTATAATTAGTCGGGCATTGATCGGCTCCTGCGATTCGCATTCCCTAATTCAGAGCAGTGATCTAAGTCATACCTGAGATTTCATCATACAATTTTAGCAGCTGTTCGGCATTTAAACCTTAATGTCAACAACTGCAAAATCGTTGTAATGCGTTTAGCGAAGCCATGCCGCAGGCTTTGCATCTTGCTCGCTACCCATTCCCAATTTAAATGCGTGACAGCTTAACCAGGAACGATCGCGTCGGGGGGAATTGCGTTTGCCTGTCAATAGGAACCAATGATTATGTCGCCAAAAAACAGTCTACGCTCTCTTTAGGGATAACTACTTCTTAAACTTCTGCTAAGATATTACGGATTTATTAAGCAAAAGTAGTATATAAACAAAGAAGTTGATAAAGTTATACATTATTTAAACTATCAACAGAGTTATTCTCGTTGATGGTATCTTGAGGTCTGAGGAGTCAATATGTCAAAAATCCCGGTTCAGATAGGCGTAGCCTTAGCGACATTGATGACTGGTGGTATCGCCAGTGCGACGGTGCAAACACCGATTGAACCAATGAAGTTCGATCGCACCCCCACCACGATGCCGATCGCACAAGCGCAATTACTAGATCAGTTGTGGCAACAGGTGAGCCAGTTACGGGGTGTGGGTAAGTATCGTGAAGCAATAGCCATCCTAGAACGAATTGTGCAGATTCAGCCAGAGGCGTTCTTGGCGTGGTACTGGCGCGGCGAGATATTCAGTAGTTGGGGACAGTACGAAAGTGCGATCGCATCCTACGATGAAGCGCTTCGACTTCAACCCAGTTATCTTTTAGCTCAGTATAAGAAAGGACAAGCCTTATACGAACTCCAACGCTATCAGGCGGCGGTGACAACTTGGCAACAAACCTTAACCTTAAACGCCGAATCGGAGTATGAACAAACCTTAATTACTACAGTCATACCCAAGCAAATTGCCCAAGTGCTGTCTTATGAGTTGCGACAGTATAATCAGGCGCTCTCCATCTATGATCAACTTTTGCAAATTGATGAGCAGATGGCATCAGTTTGGGTAGAGCGCGCCGCCGCACTGTATCAACTGGAACGCTATCAAGACGCTGTAGCCAGTTGTGATCAAGCCTTAGAACTTGAACCGCGAAACGCCCTCGCCTGGAAACGACGCGGATTAGCACTGTATCAATTAGAGCGTTACGAACAAGCGATCGCGTCTTTAGAACGAGCGGCGAGTTTTAACGGCACAGATTTAGAAGTAACCACCTTACTCTCTATTCTTACCACCTCTGGCGAATCTACCACCGAAGTTCGTGGCGCCCAACAGCGACTTGTAGCGCTGCAAGCCGAAATTCGCACCGCCGAAGCCCGATTAGAGACGTTGCGGAATGAACGCCAAACCGTCACCGCCCAATTTGAATCCTCCCAATCCACGATGCGTCAATCGCAACAGCGATTAGTCGCCCTGCGCGAAGAAATTCAAACCGCCCAAACTCAACTCCAATCCTTCCAAGTCGAAATCCGGGAATCTCGACAACAGTTAATCGCCATTCGAGAAGAAATTGAAACCACCCAAGCCCAACTCGAATCCTCTCAAGCATCGGTGCGCCAATCTCAACAACGGTTAGTCGAAGTGCGAGAGGAAATTACCAGCGCCCAAGCCCAACTGACATCCCTACAGAGTGAACGCCAAACCTTAGAAACTCAATTGGTGGCGGTACGATCCGAAATTGAAACATCTCAAGAACGCCTGGAAGCCTCTCAAGCAAGACTGGTAGCGGTACGGGAGGAAATCGAAACCGTTCAAGAACGCCTGGAATCCTCTCAATCTTCGGTGCGACAATCTCAACAACGGTTAGTTGAAGTGCGACAAGAGGTTAGCACCACCGAAGCCAGAGTTGAGTCGCTTCAGGGTGAACGGCAAAGCTTAGAAGCCCAACTGGTAGCGGTACGGTCCGAAATCGAAACGGCTCAAGAACGCCTGGAAGTCTCTCGCCGTGAATTTAGCAGCGTACAACAGCGTTTAAGTACATTACAAGGCGAAATCCAAACCACCGAACAACGAATCGCGACGGCTCGAACTGAACTGCGTCAGTTGGAAGAGCGCAAGACAGTGGAAGCTGAGACATTACAGACTTTGCAAGTTCAGTATTGCGGTTTACAAGAAGATTTAAGTGAATTAGAAGTCGGGATACGTCGCCTCCGGGGGGCGCAACTCGCATCTGATGCCGTTCAACGCTGTCAATTGTCCGATGACGATGCTTTCTGAGGGTAAATTCATTGGAATCCCTGTGACGAAAGAATCCCCGCCCTTTAAGGGCGGGGATTATCAAGAAATGCCAGCCGAGCGATTATAGGTGCCAATACCAACCGAAACCAGTCTGTCAGCCTGAGTAACGGCTATCGAATTACCTTTTCACGGGCTCTGGAGAACCTCTCTCCAAACCTCTCTCCTGCTCTTGAGAAGGCTTTGAATTCTCCCCCGTTTCGTAGTAGGCACTTTAGTGCTATAAGCGCTAAAGCGCTGACTACAAACTCTAAAGTCAGTGCCATTCGACTTTAAGATAGTGTAGGGGAACGATATGTCGTTCCCCTACAGATGGTGATTCAATGGTAAAACCTATTAAGCAATTTCTCGCGAATCGTGATAACACCAAGCCAATACAGTCGCACCGACAATTAATTTAATCGCTTCTAGGAACCAATAGCCTTCATGCATCTCAACCATTCCGCTTGCCATACCCGTTGCTGGCTCAAACAGATTCAGTTGCATCGCTAGAGCGCTCATCTGGGGCGTCATGATGTAGGTATTAATGATAGCAATTGCTAACAGAAGCCCAGATAATAGGATCGACCAGCGTCGGACATGATGATAGAGATTAGATGTGCCACGTATTGCCAAAAGGCTGGTTAAAACTAAAGCGGCACAGAGTAACTCGATCCGATTAAACATCCAGAAAATCGAATAACCCGCACTGGCAAAACTGGCGTCGTTCAACATTCCAGCCGTTCCCAGAGTGGGCATGATCACGAAGTCTAGAATAAAGCTACTACTTAACCACAGACCCAAGACAAACAGAGCAATCGTTTGCCAGGTGGGTTGCTTTGTGCTAGTCCCAAAAACAGCATTCATAATTTTTCCTTGAATTCCTCTGTTACTTTTTAGCTTAACCAAGATTAGAGCAAAAAAATGTAAAATATTCTTGCGAAGCACTCGCGATAATGTTGCGTTTTTTTAAGTTGTCATTCGTCATTCGTCATTCTTCATTCGTCAATTTGGCGATCGCCCCGGTGATCCAGGATATGCTGTAGCTGCCCTGTCTCAGCCGAATCGCCTGGTTATCGTTGCACCGGGAGAGACGGGGAATGGGCAACGGACACTGAATGTGGAGAGCGATCGCGCTTTTGGATGGTATCTGATCCCAAACGGCACAACAGAACAGTTTTTACGGGAGAATCCCGACAATTTACTGGGGAATTCGCCCTTAGCCTTTTTCTCATTCATTGCCGCGAACCCCAATGGGATAGATAATTTCTGGCGACTGTCCCCGAATGAATTTGCCTGGACAGACCTGACAAACGATAGTGATATCGACTTTAATGATGTAATGATAGGCATTCAGTTTGGCTAATTTTCTCTCTCATCGTTTCTACCCATAAAGCACCATGAAAGCGACCTCTCTCACACCCCTGCAACGATTAAAAATCCCCCCCTATTGGCTGCTTGCCATCGCCGCAGGCTTAGTTGCCATCTATATGACACTCAGTTGGAAAGCCGGAGACGAAGCCCAGCTTGGCATGAGTGTCTTGTTTTGGCTAGCGGTTGGTTCCCTGCTGTGGGGCAAACGCCAGGAATTAAACCTGGAAAGTGAAGTTGTCCCAAGTATCGCTGGGGCGCTAGTCATTGGCTTTGTCCTCTGGTATAGCGCCCACATCAGTGGGTTGAGGCTAACTAATGAAAATGTGCAGAGGTTAGCACCGTTACTGCGCCTGCTACCGTTTATTTCTGCCATTGGTGTCGCGTTACTTGCCTCTGGGTTTAAAGGATTCAAACAATACTGGCAAGAAGTAACGATTCTGTTTTTTCTCGGTGGACCGGCGACAATTGCCTCATTTATACCGGATATTTCGCCGATCACGGCTATATTTTCGGCGTTCATGCTGCACTATATGGGCTTTCAGGTCGATCTGTACGATAAGGTCTTTATTAACCTGCCTGATGGTGGCGTTAAGGTGTATCATGGCTGTTCCGGTATGGAAGCGATGACCTATGTGCTGGGACTATCGGTGATTTGTCTAATCATGTTTCCCATCAGTCGCCGCAAGCAGTATTTTGTGCCAATCATGGCGTTGGTTGTCGGATTTGTCGTCAATAGCTTCCGGGTGGCGTTGATGGCGGTGCTGGCAAATGCCCAAAATATGGAAGCCTTTAAATACTGGCATGAAGGCGAAGGTTCTCTAGTCTTCGGGATGATTTCTGTGATGGTTTTCGGCGTGTTCTACTGGTTGCTGTTGCGGCTGGAGGACACGAGTTCTCCGGAGACTGAGGAGGCATAATGTCCTGGAAACAGGTGCGGATTTTTGTGTTAGCGCTGATTTTTGGTGCGGTTCTCGTGGTGTTGCTGAAAGTTATTCTGGCAACTCTGGCTGAGAAAGGGCAAGGAAAGTCAGCAGCTAGGCTTCCCAGGGTTGAATCCATGGCGTTGCATCCGTCGGTAGAGATGGGCTACGGCACGTCTTTACAGTCGGAAGCTGGCATGAATTGAAATTGTGTATAGGTAGTGAGCAAGATGCAAAGCCTGCGGCATGGCTTCGCTAAACACACTACAAGGATTTCCCAATTCTTGGCATTATGGTTTAAATGCCGAACAACTTACCCCTCATGATTTAGACAATCTGTTTCCAGAGGTAGGGAAAAAGAGATAATCTATTGAACGTTAAACGTCATTAGTCTGCTAACTAATGAATTAGTTGTGATCATTATGTCGGACATAAGACGTAGCCTGCTTCTCAAGGGAGCAAGTATGACAAATGATATAAGACTAATGACGAATGACAAATAACCGATAATTAAAACCATGACGCAATCAGAAGAAAAAGATAAATTTGTTCCCGCGATCGACCAACTGTGGAAGTTTAGCGCTGGTTTATCCAAGTCAATCGCAGTGGCGCGGTGGATCGGCTATGGGTTATTAGTTTTGGCATTTTTCGATGTCGTAGAGATATTTGTACCTCCGGTGTTGATGAATCCCGCTTGGGAGTTTCAGACTATCGGACAATTGGTGGAACGGGTTCCTGTACCGTTGCTGGGATTGGCGCTGGTGTTTCTAGGCGAACGAGATCAACGTACTCGATGGGAACCTCTGATTCTAAATATTTTGTCCTGGCTAGCTTTGCTGGTGGGGGTTTTGTACTTTTTACTGGTTCCCTTGGGAATTGTGGACACAATACGGTTGGATAGGCAGAATCAGCAGCAGGTTGAGCGACAAGTTGAACAGCGACAGGAGCAGATTCAACAGGTAAGAGAGGCGCTAGGACAAGCGACGACTGTAGAACAGATGCAGTTTCTGATTAGTCAATTGGATAGTCAAGGGCGCACGCCACAGATTCAAGGCACTGAGCAGTTAGCTGAGGTGAAGGAGCAGCTTTCGACATTTTTGGAACAGGGTGAGACGCGGATGCAGGAGGAAGCTCAATCCCAGAAGAAGTCTCGGCGCTTACGGTTGTTGGAGAATTCGGTGAAGTGGAATTTGGGCGCTTTGGTTTCTGGGGCGTTGTTTGTCAGTATTTGGCGCTTAACGGGTTGGGCAAGACGTAGCGAGTGATTCCAGGTATTTGTTGGGACATCTCACACGGAAGCGAGTGTGTCATTGGAGAATGAAGCGATCGCGCATAGAATCTCAACAGATGTTCTGGCGGTTCGGGATCAAAAAATAAATGTAGGACTTAAGCCCACACGCCATTTATGTATGGTAGGGACACGATATTATCGTGTCCCTACTTCCTTCTCTTATTCAGCAGGTTGGTTCCCCTGGTTCCATTAGAGGACTGGGAAGCTTCTATGTATTTCTACGGTGCGGTCTATCAAGACGGCAAATCACGATATCTCTAATGTAACCAGACTCGAAAATCCTCAGCCTCTTACTATACCTAGTTTTCAGCCGGAATAATGTCGCCATTTTTACCGTATTTCCACGGAAATCCCAGACATCTTCATCAAAACTTTAAATTAAGGGTTAATTTTCCGGATATCTTCATCGAAGCTTTATAGACATGTATCGAAGGTTACTTTATATTGAACGATAGAGCGAATTCAATGAAGCTTAAGCCAGATATGGCAAGCGATTCAGGGTTTTGCTCACATCTAGCAACTATCTAATATTGAATTGAGTTAACTAGTCCTAAACAGCACTGACATGAAACGTTCTGCTTTTGTTCCCTCGGTTGTAGCTGCTACTGGCGTAGCCGCCGTCAGGTCTAAAAGTAATCAAATATAAGCCTATTTTAGGGACTCCCTTTAGTAAATCAAGCTAGCTTGTCACTAATAACTGAGCAACAAAAGCTATCCTTATTCATACGTCATAAGTTATATAAAAAAGCATTTACACCTTGTATTCTGCCTTTTGTTTGGCTTTATTGAGCAATTCGGAATGTAGGTTGGTTTTATTTATGAGTCTCACCAATACTCTGTTGGGTTTCACTTCGTTCAACCCAACCTACAACAACTAAAACAAGTAACTTAGCCAATATCACAACAAGCTTGACCCCCAAGAGTCTTCCTGCGTCAAAAAACCAGGCTGGGGGTCTTCTTTGTGGTTATTTTTACTCAAGAGGGCATGAATACCGATACTTTGATCAAATCCTCAAATCCTTACCCAATAAGGCATCTCACCTTATAGCGATTAATCTTTATCTAAAGTTTACACAAATTAACTCATTCTTTATTGCTACTTTACCCAACACCTAAGTGAAGTCCCTTATAGTGTGAATATAGAAAAGCAAACACGCCGAAGCAAATCAGTCCAAACGCTTCAGCAATCAAGTTATCTAGTCCTAAGGAGTCCTGACATGAAATTCTCTTCTCTCGTTCCCTCTGTTTTAGCCGCTGCTGGAATCGCTGTTGCATCTTCAGCTTTCTCTCCTGCTCAAGCTGCCTTGACATCTTTAGGGACGACATGTAACACCTCTAATGTAGGAGGTTCCATACTTTGTGAAGGAGCTTTTTCTGGTAATGATTCCTCAACAGAGGTAAATGATAATAAAATTTTTGGTTTCGATACATGGTCACAGCTATTTAAAGTAGATGATAGCAGTGGCTCTACCGGTGGATTGACAGTTGACTTGACAAATAGTGGTGACGAGACAGAAGGAACCTGGAGTCTTACAGGCGTTGATTTTAGTACATCTAATATAATGCTTGTCCTCAAGGGTGGTAACAGCTTCAGTTCCTATTTACTTGATGGGGCGACTAGTGGCTCATGGAATACTAATGGGATTCTAAAAGGTAACGATAAGCCAGGTCCTGATTTATCTCACTTCACAGTGTATCAAGCACCCAAACCTGTTCAAGATCCTGAAGCTGTTCCCGAACCCCTGACCATTTTAGGTTCCGCTACTGCTCTAGGAATCGGCGGTTTGCTCAAGCGCCAACAGTCCAAAAAGAACAACAAAGCTTAATTAAGTCTCAAGTAATTCCCTCCGAGTTTACATAGAATAGAAGCCCCGTAAACTCCTTCTGTAGAGTCAATCAGAAGGGGTTATTTTTTTGTCATTCGTCTTATGTCATTGGTCATTTGTCATTTGTCTTGTAGGGTGGGTTAGGCGGGAATTTAATTAAGACAATAACCCTTCAGTGAAATATCCGCCGTAACCCACCAATGCATTGAATAATGATGCGTTATACAGCAGTTTGCTCTGCTATGCGGTACATTGTCGATCCCCCTAAATCCCATAAGCAATAAAAGCGAAGCATCCTCTAGCTTTTCCCATGGAACAAAAAGCGAAGCATCCGCTGGCTTCCCCATGGAACAAAAAGCGAAGCATCCTTTGGTCTCCCCCTTTTTAAGGGGGACGGAAGGGGGATCTAATAGGGGGACGGGAGGGGGATCTAATAGGGGGACGGAAGGGGGATCTGAAGGGGGACTTTGATCTACTGTACTTTAAGCTGTTCGGCATTTAAACCTTAATATCAATAACGGCGAAAGCCTTGTAGGGCGTTTAGCGAAGCCATGCCGCAGGCTTTAGCGAAGCCATGCCGCAGGCTTTGCATCTTGCTCGCTACTAATACCCAATTTAAATTGCTTTGCAAGGGGGGAGATCTGTGGAAAGGGGAGCAAGAATGTAGGGGCGAGTTTAGGGATTCACTTGGATGGCTTAACGATAACTGAACAACAAAACCCCGCCCTTTATTCAAGGGTTATTGGCTTCGTTGACACGTTGAAAGGCTAAGGTTCCTTTACTACGAACACTGTCCTCAAAACTTGAGCGGGGCGGGTTTAGTTGCATTTTGGTGCAAAAGAAACGATAATAGTCAAACCCGCCCCTACAGACGGATCAAGATGCGCCGCCGATGTGGATATTTCGCACCCGCACCGGAACACAAGCATGGGTCATTTGGGCGATTTGCATGGGTTCACCTTTACCGCATAAATTTGTCCCGCATTGTTGCCATTCAGACTTAGGTCCGATCGCGTCTACACTGTTCCAAAAGTCGGTGGTCATAGAATGATAGGTGACATCCTTTAACATTCCTACCACTTTGCCCTTTTCTACCTTCCAAAACGCATCACCACCAAACTGAAAATTACGCCGTTGCTGATCAATGGAAAAACTGCCAATGCCATCAATTAAAATACCATCTTCGGTATCGGCAATCATTTCGGCTAATGTCGCCGTATGACTTCCCCCCTCGACTCCCGGTTCTAAGCCTAAATTGGGAATGCGTACCATCGGTACACTTGACCAACTATCGGCAAAGGCGCTACCGTTACTACTGCCTCGCCCCAATCGATAGGCGGTTTCGCGATCAGTCAAATAATCAACTAACATTCCGTCCTTGACAACGTACCACTCTTGTGATGGTACGCCCTCGTCATCATACCCCATGGTACTGCGTCCACCAGGTTGGGTGCGATCGGCTTTGAAATTGACCCAAGGTGCGGCATACTGGAGTTTCCCTAATTTATCAGTGGTGGCGAAACTGGTGCCAGCAAAGTTGGCTTCATAGCCGTATACTCGATCTAATTCTGTGGGATGTCCTACCGATTCATGAATCGTCAACCACAGGTTTGTCGGTTTCAAAATTAGCGTGGTGCGGATACCAGAGGGACTTTTCGGTGCATGGACTTTTTCAATCGCCTCTTCCGCAACTCGTTCCACTTGAGAGAGTAAATCCGCTCGGATAACATGCTCATAGCCCTTATTCATCGGCGGACGTTCATAGCTGCGATTTTGAGCATCTCCATTCGCGATCGCAGTACAGCCAAATCCAGGATAAGTCCGATACAGCGTTTGGTGAATCAGCGAACCTTCCGTCGAAGCAAAGGTCTTATCTTCCTTGGTAAATTGTAAATAAGAATACGCCTTTTTAATCCCCCGTTCGCCATAACCCAGCAGTTGGTCATTAATATGCAACAGTAAATCGGCTTTCTCAGTAATCGGGATACTAAAGGGGTCAATTTCCATCGGAGTGATATAGGTATCCTGATAGGCGGCGACAGGAACCAGTTGCACCCGTGTCTGCTGAGACAGACGACTCCCCTTGGCAATTTCCACCGCTAAGGTAACCAGGCGTTCCACCTCTGCAGGCGTTTTATAGGGACTCGCCGCAAAACCCCACGCCCCATCCAGTAACACCCGCACCCCAAAGCCAGCACTAACATTATCACAGAGTTGACTCAGAGAGCGATCGCGGGCATAAAGATTTTGATGGCGGTAGGTGCAAAATCGGACATCGCCGTATTCACAGCCAGCTTGACGAATCAAATCAATCGCCAGTTGAGCCAAATCCGTTGCGGTGGTGGTTGGGGTGAGTGCTTGTACCATAGTCTATTGCTGATAATTAAAATCCATTGATACCGAGTTGCGTTCTATCATGTCATTCTGAGCGAAGCTATAGCGAGGAACGAGATACGAGAATCTGGACAGATGCTTCGCTACACTCCGTTACGCTCAGCATGACAAATTCTACCTTAGACTGCAACTTGGTATGACTTAGGTTAAATGTATTGTATCGGACTGAAAACCGCTATATTCATCTCTGGCAATCGACAAATTAATCTTCATATCCGACTCAATTTTCTTACCCCCTTCACCCACCGATTTAGTCGTGGCGATCGCACCGGAAATCGGAGCAGCATACCGGGGTATAGCACAAGCCACCAGGGGAATATGGCGATCTGTAACAATAACACCTTGATTCGGATCATAGCCTTGCCAGCCTGCACCAGGGAAGTAAATCTCTACCCAAGCATGAAGATATCGTTGCGATCGTTCTAGATTCCCTTCCTGATACCCACTAACAAATCGTGCGCCTAATCCCATCACCCGACAAACGTCCATGAATAGCACCGCTAAATCGCGACAAGAGCCTTTCTTTAAGTCCCAGGTTTTACGGGGAGACCGAGGTGCACCTTTTTCCCGATACTGGGGTTTACAATGGCTGTAGAGATGTTGGTTGAGTGTTTTGACAAAGTTAACGGTATCGCCATTAACTTGCTGGTAAATATCCTGGGCTAATTGCTTGATCGAATTCCCGGAGGTAGGGTCATAAAATTGCTGATAATGCTGTAACTGAGAGAACCAGTAGTCGGGGTATGTAATCGGTAATTGAGTCGCCCAGGATTCCAGTGGAATGGTATCGGGATTAGTTCGACAGGTTTCGACAACGGATGTAGCGCTGATCGTTAATTGTTCGGTACTGGTATTAAATAAAAGTTTCGCGATCGCGTTTCCATCAAGTTCAATAATCTCAGCAATTTTCTCATGTTTAGGTTCAACATCCAATATAAAGGAATGCAGTTGCTGAGTCCCGTCACACCGGGGACGTAACCTCAAGATATGGGGTTTTAAAATAACGGGTTGATTATAGGTATAGGTTGTGGTATGACAAATTTTATAACGCACGATAATTTAATCTCTCCAGCTCCTCTAGACGTGCCATGGCACGTCTCTACATGTCTCCCTCGCTCACTATACAGGTTCTACCGCACAAAATGTTTTCGAGATTTGATTGCCGACTTGATTAATTTCGATTTGCATTTGATTTAAAAATTCATGCAAACCATTCTCAAAAACATCTTCTATGGTCAAATATCCGAGTTGAGAACACAAACGCCCTAACCCCCGTTCGGCTGGGTTGCACCAGGTTCCACGGGGGGTGCTAGTAATTTGATGCAATGATTGTTCCGCTTGCGCTAGACAGAAGTGAATTGAGCGGGGAAATTGGCGGTTTAAAATTAGAAATTCGGCGACACCGTTAGGAGTAATCCGATGCTGAGACTTGCGATACATCTCATAAGCACTAGCCGATTTGAGCAGTGCCATCCATTGAATTTGATCCAATGGCGTTCCTACCCACTGTACTGAAGGAAGTAACACAAAATACTTCACATCGAGAATTCGGGTTGTTTTATCTGCCCGTTCTAATAATCGACCCAGTTGCCCAAAATGCCATCCCTCATTATGCGTCATCGTGGCATCCATAACCCCAGCAAAGCGATGGCTAGCCAGTTTGACTTGGGTACAAAAATCAGGCAATGTCCCCAATGCTCCTGCTTGAGACGCCTCTTTAACCATCAGGAAAAATTGATTAACCTCTTCCCACATTTCTGAAGATATTACTTCCCGAACCGAACGGGCATTCTCGCGAGCCAGTTGGAGTACAGATAGAATCGAATTGGGATAGTTCGAGTCAAAGGTGAGGAAGTGGATAACATTGTCCGAGGTAGCCTCGCCGTAGCGTTCTTGGAATACATCTCGATCCCCCGTTGTAATCACTAAGGGTTCCCACTGCTGAGTCACTCCGGGGGGCATATCCAGCATGGAATTTAAGTTAACATCCACAAATCGGGCAATATTTTCTGCCCGTTCGATATAGCGATTGAGCCAATAGATAGAATCAGCAACCCGACTTAGCATAAGTATTTATTCGTCCTTTGTCTTATGTCCTTTGTCATTAGTCATTAGTCCTTTGTTGAGGAAGTTATGAACAAAGGACTAGCCCTGGAACAGGTAATTCATGCATCATTCATGAAAGTGATTCAGCACCCACGTATCTTTACTTCCGCCCCCTTGGGATGAATTGACGACTAGAGAACCCTTTCTCAACGCCACACGGGTTAATCCACCAGGATGAACATAAATGTCGTCTCCCCGATGCAAAATATAAGGGCGCAAATCGACATGTCGTCCTTCTACCTGATGATCAATCAAGGTTGGCACTCGCGACAAACAAAGGATGGGTTGGGCAATATAATTGCGAGGATTGGCTTTAATCCGTTCCGCGAACTCCGCCCGTTCTACCTCAGTGGAACTCGAACCCACTAACATACCATACCCCCCCGACTCATTCGCCGCCTTCACCACTAATTTTTCTAAATTATTCAGGACATGGTTACGGTCTTTTTCCTGCCAACATAAATAGGTGGGGACATTGGATAAGATTGGTTCTTCTCCCAGGTAATAGCGAATCATTTCGGGGACATAGGCATAGACAACTTTATCGTCCGCTACGCCTGTTCCGGGTGCATTGGCTAAGGCGACTCGCCCTTGGCGATACACCTCCATCAATCCCGGTACGCCTAAGAGGGAATCTGGACGGAAGACGTGAGGATCTAAAAAGTCATCATCCACACGACGATACACCACATCCACTCGCCGCAATCCTTGCGTCGTCCGCATTTGCAAATAGCCATCCACGACGACTAAATCTCGACCTTCGACCAGTTCCACACCCATTTGCTGGGCTAAAAAGGAATGTTCAAAGTAGGCGGAGTTGTAAATACCGGGAGTAAGGACAACAACCGTAGGATCAGGAAGTTGAGGTGGTGCTAAATTGAGCAGCGTTTCTAGCAAATGGCTGGGATAATCGTCCACGGGTTGAATTGCCAGGGTTTGGAAGATTGCCGGGAATGTACTTTTCATCACCCGCCGATTTTCCAATACGTAGGAGATGCCCGAAGGTACACGCAGGTTATCTTCCAGAACATACCACTGACCCTCGCGATCGCGCACCAAATCTGTTCCGGTAATGTGACACCAGACATCGCTGGGCGGCTTTAAGCCGATGCAAGGCTTGAGAAATCCCGTTGCCGAAAACACAACTTCGTGGGGGATTTTGCCATCGTTGAGAATACGCTGTTCCCCATACATATCGTTGAGGAAGAGGTTCAGCGCTTGAATCCGTTGTTTGAGTCCACCCTCTAAAGTTTGCCATTCCTGAGCCGAGATAATCCGGGGAATGATATCAAAGGGAAATACTCGTTCAATACCCTGATTATCACTGTAGACGCTAAAGGTTACACCCAACTTGAGCAGAGCAATTTGAGCCGTTTCCCGGTGTTGTTGGAGTTCATCAGGGCGTAATCCCTGCATCCACTTAATCAGGGCGGCGGCTGACTGTCGTGGCTGCCCTTTGGCTGAAAACAGCTCATCATAGAAGTCTTCTGGATTGTAGAGATCCCATTGTACTGCCACGTTTACTACACCCCTCCTCCTTGATGTACACCCTACGTATTCCAAGATTGGTCTAAATTGGATCTAGAACTGTAGTGAATATTACCGTTTGCTGAGTGTGCAGGTAAAGATGTCTTCGGAAATCGCTTCCGAACCTCTAAACCATTCGGCATTTCAACCGTAATGTTAATAATTGCTCTCATCCTTGTAGTGCGTTTAGCGAAGCCATGCCGCAGGCTTTGCATCTTGCTCGCTAATTTCGCCATATTGTAGGGGCACGGCATTGCCGTTCCCGTGTCTAGGGAATCGCCGAAACCTTTGATATACCGTAGGGTGGGTTTCGACTTCGCTCAACCCACCGACTTCGCTCAACCCACCGACTTCGCTCAACCCACCGACTTCGCTCAACCCACCGACTTCGCTCAACCCACCGACTTCGCTCAACCCACCGACTTCGCTCAACCCACCGACTTCGCT
>NZ_JAVJNP010000016.1:0-30120 GCF_040217205.1 Coleofasciculus sp. A1-SPW-01
TTCGGTCTTGTGCAGCAAGCCCTACTTATACCCAGTTGTCGTAAAAATAGGTGAATATCTCATGGAAAAAGCGACATTTGGAGCAGGCTGTTTTTGGGGAGTAGAGGCGGCATTTCGTCGATTAAATGGCGTTACCTCTACATCCGTCGGCTATATGGGAGGGCATTTTGAGAACCCTTCCTATTTAGATGTTTGTGCCAGAATTACTGGACATGCAGAAGTGGTGCAAGTTGAGTATGATCCGTCTCAGATTTCCTACGATGACCTGCTGAATGTCTTTTGGTCAATTCATGACCCTACCCAGTATAATCGCCAGGGACTCGATCGCGGAGAGCAATACCGCTCGGTTATATTTTTCCACAATTCTGACCAGGAGAAAATAGCCAGAGAATCAAAGCGCAAGCTTCAGATGTCTGGTAAGTATGACCAGGATATTATGACCGAAATTAAACCCGCTTCTGATTACTATTTAGCCGAAGAGTATCATCAGCAGTATTATGAGAAAAAAGGACGACCTTAATTGTCATTCGTCATTTGTCATTCGTCATTTGTCATACTTGAAGAGCGCGAGAAGCAAGCTATGTCATTCCTCATTTGTTAAATTATGCCTTCTAGTTGATGCGTTACGCTACCCTTCGCGAACACTGCACGAACGCTAACACACTACTGGATTGGCACTACCTAAATTGATGGTAATAATTGGGTTAGTAGTAGGGAACCTTAGCCCTAGATCCGGTTGGGTTGAGCGAAGTCGAAACCCAACCTACAACCTATTCCACCACTTTAGCTGTGCCACGCTACTACCGTTGCTAGAACTAACTGGGTTTGTTTTCTAGCTGGATGACGACTTTAACGTTATACTCCTCTTCAAACACGACTTTTTTATCTTCTAAACTCCAAACTTCTAAAGCACAGGTATCATTGGGATCTACAGGTGTCAGACGCAAACATAATTCTTTGTCCTCTGGTATATAGTGGCAGCGGATTTTGGAAATTGCTCCAATCTGTCGGCGATCTAGGGCAACCGCTAAACGTAATAAAGGACTGATTTCTTTGACTAGATGCCGATAGTATTTGTTAGGTAAATTACTGTAATTGTCGTGCTTTTTCTTGGGTGAACTCTTGCGATGGTAACGAGCCAAGTTAGCGATCACTTCAATCTCAATATCAGTAAAGCCGAGTAATTCACCGTTGCGAATCAGGTAATAGGAATGCTTATTGTGGGCTGAATGACTCACATACAAACCACAATTATGCAAAATTGCCGCCGCCCACAACAATTCTCGTTCTTCATTTCCCCAATTGTGTAGCTGTCCTTTAGTTTGGTTAAATAAGCTGACGGCAAAGTTAGCCACCCGTTCACTAGAGGCTAAGTTAACATGATATTTTTGCGCGACTTTAATGATATTGCGTTTGCGAACTTCGCCTTGATACCGCAGTCTGTCTTCTATTAAGCCTTGGGAAAGCATCCAGTCTACGATGACTCCCTCTCGCAAAGCGCGTTCCCCGACGGTGAGAGACTGAATGTCTAACATCGTCATGGTTTCTAGTAAAATAATTGCACCCGCAACGATAATTTCGGCTCGTTTATCCGCCAGTCCAGAGAGTTTTTCCCGTTCAGCACAGGTGAGTGAGGCAAGGTGTTTGACGATATCTTTTAGGTCATGGCGGTTGAATTCATAACCATTCAGGGGACTGGGTATTACTCCTAAATTTTCTTTGGCGTGAAGGGCGGCTAGGGTTTCAATTGTCCCCGATGTGCCGACTAAACGGGGTTTTTCTCCGGGTTCGATATTGGCTAAGACATCTTCAACGGCGCGTTCGATTCGTCCCCGAATATAGGCTTGTAAATATTGAAACTCGCGATCGCTAATCGGATCGGTGGTAATGAATTCACGGGTCAAGCGTACTGCGCCGACTTTGGTGCTGGTGAGAGAACGGGGGGCGTGACTATCGCCTAAGATTAATTCCGTTGAACCGCCACCAATATCGATGATGATATGAGGTTGGTTGTGAAACTCCATTCCCGACAAAACGCCCAGATAAATCCGCCGCGCTTCTTCTTGACCGGAAATCAGGTTGACAAATAACCCTAATTGTGAATCAACTTGTTGTAAAAAGTCGCGTCCATTGGGGGCTTCTCGTACCGCACTCGTCGCCACAGCAACCAGCTGATCGGCTTGGAAGCTTTTCGCTAACTCCTGACAACGTTGCAATGCCGCGATCGCACGTTTGATGGCTTGGGGGGTTAAATTTCCGGTGTGGGGATCACGTTCCCCCAGTCGCACCGTATCTTTTTCTTTCGCGATAATCGTAAACGAAGGAAGCGTCGGGTCAATCCGGACAATGACCATGTGAATCGAATTCGTGCCAATATCAATGGCAGCCAGAATTCTCTCAGTGTTGGTGGTTGGAGTCGAAACTCCTGCTGAATTCCCTTGAGCAGCTAAATCGATCATTCTTGTATTCGGGATTACAACTCTAGGCGTGATGCTACTGATAAAGATAACTTTAAATCTGCTCAAATCGACAGTAGCAAAGTGTTGCGTTATCTTAACGATATAGATTTACACCTAATTTGGTGAAGACCCGATAAAAGACCTGAGCATCGATGCTGACCGACCAACACCCTCCCTCAATACCAACTTGGCTCGCGATCGCGCGGCTGTTGCGCTGGGATAAACCAGCCGGACGCTTAATTTTGATGGTTCCCGCGCTGTGGGCAGTTTTCTTAGCCGCCCAGGGTACACCGCCGATTCCCCTCGTTGGTGTAATTATTCTAGGAACCTTAGCCACCAGTGCGGCGGGTTGTGTCATCAACGATTTGTGGGATCGCGATATTGATCCGCAAGTCGAACGCACCAAAGAACGTCCCTTAGCCTCTCGCGCCCTATCTGTACAAGTGGGAGTGGTTGTGGTGTTAGTGGCAATGAGTTGTGCAGGTATCCTCGCCCTGTATCTCAATCCCTTTACCTTTTGGCTTTGCGTCGCCGCCGTTCCCGTGATTGTATTTTATCCGTCAGCCAAGCGCGTTTTTCCGATTCCCCAGTTAGTCTTATCCATCGCTTGGGGGTTTGCTGTCTTAATCAGTTGGAGTGCGGTTACTGAGAATTTACAACCTGCCACTTGGTTTTTGTGGGCAGCAACGGTAACGTGGACATTAGGATTTGACACCGTTTATGCGATGTCCGATCGAGAGGATGATCAGAAGCTTGGGGTTAATTCTAGCGCCTTGTTTTTTGGAGACTACGCCCCAGAAGCCGTTGGTCTATTTTTTGCCGCTACAGTGGGGTTTTTGACGAGATTGGGGTTTGTCATGCAACTACACTGGGGCTTTTGGATTGCTTTAGGTGTGGCAATTATCGGGTGGATTTGGCACTATACACGACTGCGCCAAGCTGATATTCCCAAACCCGTTTATGGGGAAATTTTTCGCCAAAATGTCTGGATTGGTTTTGTTCTATTGGCAGGGATGATTGGAGGTTTGGTTTTGTAGAGATAACTATACCAAAAGGCAGAAGACAGCAGGTGATTGATTACTGATAAGCTGATGTGCATTGAAATTGTATATCATCTGTTCCCGGTTCCCCGTTCCCTTTGAAATATTCAACCGGAAATGATATCATTCCCATCAATAGCGCTCATTTAAAACATCATGAAAAAAATCCAGACCCTATCGGCGGTAATGAGTACCTTAATCCTGGTACTTGTGAGCGCACCTAGAGGAAATTCGCAAACGCCTGATGTGACGCCCCAAGAACCGACGAATGCCTATCCTCCTGAGATGGTTCAAATTTATATCGAGAACTGTGTTGGCGATCGCCCAGAGGAAGTCAGGGCATTTTGTACCTGCACGATTGAGAAGATTCAAGAGACTTACACCCTAGATGAATTCATGCAAATTGGTCAAGACTTGCAAGCCGGTAGGGCAGAACCGGAGGAGTTTAGGCAAATCATTACTTCTTGTGTACCCAATCAAGTTAATTAGAGTCTGCTGAATGAGTTTTGTGGTGGGGAGAGGCAACAGGGAACAGGGAACAGTTTTCATAACTTAAACCAAATTACTCTACTGTATCAGTGGCGGCGTGGCACAGCTAAAATAGTGCAAATTAAACCTATACTCAGGGGAATCAATTCAAAATTAGAATTCTTTGATTTTGAATTCAAACCATGCTACATCGCTTATCAAAAGAGGGACTTATCTGCATCACCCAACCGAACCACGCCTGGGTTTCTGGTGAATTAGCCCGGGCTTGGGGAAATGAACAATTCGGTCAGTTTCTCCCACCCAAAGAACTCTGTCTCGCCGCCGAACAACATGATATCGGCTGGCTGTTGTGGGAACAAGCGCCCACTCTCAACCCCGAAACTGGCTATCCCTATCGCTTTACTGAACTCCCAACCCAAGTCCATATTGATATCTGGACGGGTGCGAAACAGCTAGCAATGCCTTGGGGGAGGTATGTGACATTATTCGTTTCACTGCACGGTACTGGGCTATATGAGCGATATCGAAGTTGGCAGAAAAACCCGGAGTCTAGCCGAATTGTACAGGATTTTCTGAACAGTGAGTATGCCTTTCAAGAACAGCTTATTGCTACGTTGAAAAATGACCCCCATTATGTCCCTTATGTGACACCAGACGTGATCAAACGCAACCAAAAACTGGTAGCGACGTGGGATGCTCTTTCACTAATTTTGTGTCAGAATGTGTCAGGTGAACAGCAGGTTGAGCAGGTTCCTACGGCTGATGGTGAAACTGTTCTAGGGTTGACTCATGTTAATGATGATCCTCATCAAATCATTCTATCTCCTTGGCCCTTTCAGGAGAGTGAGGTAAGGCTGGTTTATGAAGGGCGGCTATTACGAGAAACGTTTACGGATGAAATGGCGATGCGAGAGGCGCTGAGACGCGATCGCGGGTTAACTCTAACCACTATTCTGACACCAGAGTAGAATACAATTCACAACTCATTTAGGGTTGCTATAATCACGCTTTAAGACTCGTTTATAGCGATCGAAATAACCTTGATATTCGTAACACGATGTAAATGAAGGTACGCTTCATGCTATGTCCTGTCGGTTTTCACCTCGACGTTCAGCCACTTCTTGATTGACTTCATCCCAATCTAAAAGGGGTTCACCTGTGGCAACAATCTGCTGACGAATTTGCCAAAGTTTTCTTCCCAAGGGTGTTTGTCCTACTTCTACTCGGTTAGCTGAGAGCAAACGCTCGTATTCAGCGATGGAAAGCATGACAACTTGGGGCTTTCCCTCAGATTCGATAATCAAAGGCTGCTGCTGTTCAACAACCTGCTGGATTAATTCACCAATGTGGTTACCGACTTCTGTGGCGTTAATTGCTCGTGACATTACTGATCTCCTAATTGCTCTGTTCTCAAGGTTAACCTGTTGGAATGGCAGCGCGATCGCCCTGCTAACCTAATCCTCCCTGACTCAACATAGATACAATGTACGGATTGAGGCTCACATTTTCCCTGTCCGCTTTCTCGGCTAAACGACGATGCAACGATTTCGGCATCCGCAGGAGTAGCTTTCCACTGTAAGTATCATCCGTACTGGGTAAAGGAATCTCATCTCCAGCTTTATAAGCTGTCTCAATCCACAACTCCCGCGCCTCATTTATGTTTGCGATCGTCTCATCCAACGTTTCACCTTGAATCAGACATCCAGGTAAGTCTTTAATCTGAGCTACATATCCCACCTCTGGATGAGGATAAAGTGTTACTGAATACTGAAGATTCAAATAATAGTCCAATGGCTAATTTCTCTAATTTTCCCATCCAGCAATATGATCACAGGTAGCATCATAGCAAGCATTTAAACGCGCTGTTCTGCTCTAAGTCCACTCTTCCACAGCCGAAGCAGTAGGAGATGCGATCGCCAAACTCCCATAAGCTACGATGAATCCAAAGACCTTACACAAAAAACATGTCTGAGCAAGTGCGCTATGTTACCAATGAACAGGGGGAGCGAGTTGGTGTCTTATTAGATTTGGAAGCCTATAATCGACTGGCGAACCCACTAGCTGTGGATGAGGAATGTTTAATCGGCTTGAGCCGAGATGAACTAAAAGCCTTAGCCGATAGTAGGCTAGCTCCCGCCGCACAAAATCAATTGGACGATCTGCTAGTTCGGAATGCAGAATCTCAACTCTCTGCTGACGAAATTGCCAATCTAGATCATCTGCTCGCACAAGTCGATCAACTGACAATCCTCAAAACCCGCGCCAGGTATACCCTGCACCGCCTAGAAACCTTGGCGACAGTGGCGTGAGCGCATATATTCCTGTTGAGTTACAGCGACAAGTTCGCACCCATTTTAGACATTGCTGTGCCTATTGCCGCACGGCTGAAGCACTGACGGTTGTAATTTTTGAATTTGAACACATTATCCCTCGCTCAGTTGGTGGAGATACAATTTTTGAGAATCTGTGCCTTTCTTGTCCTACCTGTAATCGCTACAAAGCCACTCTTCAAACCGGATTAGACCCCACTACCCATCAGACGGTTCCTCTGTTTCATCCCCATCGCCAAGTGTGGGAGAAGCATTTTACCTGGAGTAAGGATGCGACAGAGTTAATCGGGTTGACACCTGTTGGTCGAGCAACGATCACTACCCTCAAGATGAATCGTCCCCAGTTGATTCGCGTGCGTCGGATGTGGGTCAAGCTAGGGGAACATCCACCAAAATTTGAGTGAGCTTCGAGTCAGTCTTGCTTGGAGAGGGGATTGCGATCGCGTGATTTTACTTTGCCAGGAAGATATATCTACCCCCCGGAAGAACTGCCGGATCTAGAATAGAAAGAGTTTCTGAGGTTCTCTGTGAAGCTAAAGCACTTACTGTTACCCCTAGGAATTCTAGCCGTCGTTGCGATCGCCTTCTTCGCCTACGATGCGGCTACAGCTCCCTTGCCAGAAGGATTCCCGCCGCCAACACCAGATGGAAAAATTGAGGTTAAACACTATCCAGCCTACCGCTCTGCCACAGTGCGCTACTCAGGAGAACTCTCCATGGCAGCCAATCGAGCCTTTGACCCTCTCTATCGCCATATCAGTTCTAACAATATCTCGATGACGGCTCCAGTCGAAACCCGTTATCCAGTTAGCACCCTGGAAGCTAATCAGACGGGTACACCCGATGAACGAGGTGAAGCACTGGTTTCATTCCTCTACCGCAACACGGATATCTATCCCGACGAAATTAGCCAAAACATTCAAGTCGAAGATATCCCATCAATGACAGTTGTCAGTCTTGGGTTAAAAGGGAGTTACGATTACTCCAGCTATCAAAAAAATATCCAACGGTTACGAGAGTGGTTAGCGCAGCATCCAGAATGGACTGTCGTTGGCTCCCCTCGCCGTTTCTTCTACGATGCTCCTTATGTTCCTGAACCTGCCAAGCGCAGTGAAATCCAAATTCCGATTCGTCGCGTAGAAAGAGAGGGTTGATCAAGTCGAACTAGAGGTGAAGCGATGGATACCACCACGAGAGAGCAGGACATAGTAAAACAGGTGATTCAACGATACGCTCAGTTTAAACCTTCTCACGGCGATATTCGACTCGACACGGTGTTTGACGACGCGCAAAACCGCTATGCATTGATGCAGGTAGGTTGGGATAGAGGACGACGGGTGAGGGGAAATTTGATTTATGTGACTTTGAATGAGGGCAAGGTTTGGGTGGAATATGACGGGATGGAACAGGGAATCAGCAAAGACTTAATCGCCGCAGGTATTCCTCCAGAGCGAATTGTTCTTGCATTTCTCCCTGAAGAGCAAACTGCTGCAACGGCTTGCATTTAAACAAGGAAAACATCATGAACGAGGAAAATAAATCGATTCACGACTTCGATTTTAAATTAATCTGCGAATATTTTTCAAGCCTAGAACGACAAGGACCTGGGAGTCCCGAAGTAACGATTAAAGCTTTGAGCTTTATTGATAATCTGACAAATGAATCACAAATTGCTGATATTGGTTGCGGCACCGGTAGTCAGACAATGGCAATGGCTAGTTGTACGTCAGGGTATATTACAGGAATCGACTTATTTCCCGGCTTTATAGAGCTATTCAATCTTAACGTACATAAACTGAATCTTCAGGATAGAGTCAAGGGTATTGTTGGTTCAATGGAGAATCTTCCTTTTCAGAATGAAGAATTAGACTTAATCTGGTCAGAAGGAGCAATCTACAATATCGGGTTTGAACGAGGCATAAACGAATGGCATAAGTTCTTGAAGACAGGAGGCTTTATTGGCATTTCAGAGGCATCGTGGTTTACCGAAGAGCGACCTGATGAAATCGACGAATTTTGGCAAGATGCTTATCCGGAAATAGATACTATTTCCAACAAGGTGGCACAAATGCAAAAAGCCGGATATATTCCAATTGCAACTTTTGTCCTGCCCGAAAGCTGTTGGACTGAACATTTTTATACGCCGCAAGTTTCTGCACAGAAAAACTTCTTGAAAAAATATGCAGGCAATAAAACAGCCGAAGAGTTCATAGAAAACGAAATACATGAAGCTGAATTATATTACAAATACAAAGAGTTTTATGGCTATGTTTTCTATATTGGCAAAAAAATTAAATTTAACGATTGAATGTTTGATGGTTTTGTCAACCCTTTAATACTCGCTTAAAACTGACATTTGTTTGATTACGGTTTTGGCTATGCTCGACAATCTTGCGCGAAAACGCTTGATCAGCATTAAAGATGCTGCTGAAGCGATTGTTCGACAGCGAACAATTATTCCAGATCACCAGGCACTTCTAGTCGCGATTTCAGGGATAGATGGTTCAGGGAAAGGCTATCTCACCGACAAAATTGCCACCCTACTTTTGAAACGGGGTCTCAATATCGCAAACATCAATCTTGATGGTTGGTTAAATCTGCCTGAAAAACGCTTTAGTAAAATCAATCCACCGGAACAGTTCTACCGACATGCGATTCGTTTTGAAGAGTTATTTGGTCAACTCGTCTTTCCATTACGCAATCGCCGCTCCATTTATCTTGAGGCAGATTTCACGGAAGAAACAGCTACGGAATATCGAAAACATATATACAGCTTTGAGGAAGTAGATGTTATCTTGCTAGAAGGAATCTACTTACTAAAGCATCAATTTCAGTCATATTACGATCTCTCTTTCTGGATTGATTGCAGCTTTGAGACAGCCCTAGAACGGGCGATTGCTCGTTCACAAGAGGGATTGTCTCCAGAAGAAACAATTCAGGCATATCAGACGATTTATTTCCCGGCTCAGAAGATTCATTTTGAGCTTGATCAACCGCAACGATCTGCGATCGCAAGAATTAACAACGATCCCAGATTAGGAGGGTGAATACAACAAGAGAGTAGAGAAAAGCATGGATATAAACATACATAAGTTACTGGACATCCTTGAAGGCATTATTCGTTCGAGAAAATCCCAAGCCCCAATTGATTCTTCCATCGATACCTCAACCTACGCGATCGCACCCTCAAAATAAATTCTAAATGGTTCAGCAAGAATGCCTAATATTTGATTTAACTGGGTAATGAAATATTCAGTGAAATCAATTTTTACCGTCTGATTTTCTAACATGATAAACTTCCAGTTCGTACCCGTTGAAACTGCACCATATACCACTGGCTGTTCCACGCCATTACGGGCATTAAATATTTGAGCAGCAACCATTTGAGCGACACATTGTCCTAACCCAATGCGGATATCATTATCTTTCGCTTCAACCAATGTTAAAACAGGAGCAGTAACTAGGGATTGATTTTTTGATGCACTTAAGATAAAGTCACAAGCACCCGTTAACCCTTTTGATTCGTCAACATTAAACGTATTGCCAGAAAAATAACCAATTTTATTATTAAATTTACGTCTCACTTCCAATAAAACCGGAGTAATAATTAATTCAGACCGAGCTTTTTCTGTACTGATACTTGCCGCCAAATCTAACGTTTCATCCAGCGTTTCCTTAAGCCGATGTGAAGGTTCAATCGGTGCAATATGACTAAATAAATGAGAAATATCCTCGACTGTTAATTCGAGGATAGAAACGGCTTGGTCAATCGTTTTGAAATCACTGTATGACATATTTCCAGAGTCAGCAGCACTTACAATGCTACTATAATCATTGTGCCACACTCTATTCGGTCAGTGATAAGAAAAGTGCAATTGAGCGAAGCCCAGCGCCAAAGGCGATCGCGCTTACGTTGCTGCTCTTTTTATCGTAATGTTCCCCTCCCTCCAGCAGTCCTCAGATTGGCTTTAGATCCAAGCTGCGCCACAAGTACCATGAGGCGATACTGCAATACGGCTTCCACCTTTGTCCGAAGCGTTTTGTCGTTTTGCGGTCAGGAAGTGCCTCAAGATTATACAGGTTCCGAATACCTGCACGTATCCCCAAATCATCCACAGGCAAAACATCCCATCGCTTGAGACGGAAAATCAACAGCATCTGCACAGTCCAGCATCCAATCCCTTTAACCTGCGTTAAAATCTTTATAATCGACTCATCATCCATAACTTCCAACGCTTCCAGGGTGGGCAATCCATCAATTGAATGACGTGCCAAGTCTTTAAGATAAGCAATTTTCGGGCGTGAAATCCCCACACCTCGGAGAACTTCATCAGGCGTGTTTAACACATCCTGTGCGGTAGGAAACGGCGTGTCAGGGTAAAGCTGGAGAAACCGACTGTGGATAACATGGGCTACTTTGGTAGAAAGTTGTTGGTGAAGAATTGATCGGGATAGGCAAAAGAACAAATCTCCCTCCAACTGATGCTGATTCAGTTGACATGCACCAATTAGGTTAATGAGTTGTCCCAGAATGGGATCACAATTCTGGAGAAAGTCAATAGCGATCGCGTAATTCATGAACTCTGTTGTTAAAACATCGATTCGGTAGCTACTGTAGGGGCGGGTTTAGGGACTCTGTAGGGGCGGGTTTAGGGACTCTGTAGGGGCGGGTTTAGGGACTAAAATCAGCTATTTACCGATAACGGAGCAACAAAACTAATTAGAGCAGGACGTTGTGTTGCACAAACAATCCCAAATGATATAACTCCAGTAATCAGCCAATTATACTTTCTACCCATGAGAAAAATCGTTGTCGGCGTGATGGGACCCGGTAAAGGGGCTACCGCCACAGACTTAGAACGAGCTTATGAATTGGGACAACGTATCGCCCAGCAGGGATGGGTGCTGCTGACGGGTGGCAGAAATGCTGGGGTAATGGATGCAGCAAGTCAAGGGGCAAAAGCCGCAGGTGGCTTAACTGTGGGCATTTTACCCAGCAGCGATACTCAGAATATGTCCGATGCTGTGGATATTGCGATCGCGACGGATATGGGCAGTGGGCGCAATAATATTAACGTTCTCTCCAGTGATGTGGTGATTGCTTGTGGTATTGGTGCAGGAACCGCTTCAGAAATCGCTCTCGCCCTCAAGGGTGGTAAACCTGTGGTATTATTATCCGACCATTACGAAAGTCAACAGTTTTTTACCAGCCTGTCGCTGGAGACAGTTTTTGTGGCAGCCACCCCAGCCGATGCCATTGACGTTGTGCAAGCGATTGTCCAGAAAAACCGCTAACTGTCCCCCTGTGACTCAACCCGGCTAGTGGCGCGATCGCGTCTAACCCGTTTCACCACGGGTGGATACCACAAACTCAATCATAGACGTAAGGCGATGGCTACCCCTCAGAGAAACAAAACAATCATATTGTTAATGGTTATTACAATAACCGTTAATCCCTTGATATAGTAATACTTAACCTAAGGAATACATCTAAAGTCTCGGTTCGTTTTAAGCTAGAACACAGTATTTGAGAGGATAGAACACAATATGGCCTACGCACTTCCTGATTTACCTTACGCTTACAACGCGCTGGATCCTTACATCTCAGCTAAAACGCTAGAGTTTCATCACGACAAACACCACGCGAAGTACGTTAATAACTTCAACGACATGTCGCAAGCCGCTGGTATGGCTGACAAGTCCATCGAGGAAGTCATTAAGGCTAGCTACAAGGATTCGTCCAAGTCAGGGCTTTTCAATAATGCCGCCCAAGCTTGGAACCACACCTTCTTCTGGAACTCAATGAAGTCGGGTGGTGGCGGTGTGCCAAGTGGTGCAGTCGCTGACAAAATCAAGTCTGATTTAGGCGGCTACGATAAGTTCAAGGAAGAATTCAAGAAAGCCGCTACAAGTCAGTTTGGTAGTGGCTGGGCGTGGCTAGTCCTCGATAATGGCACGCTCAAAGTAGTTAACACCGCCAATGCGGTTAATCCCATTGCTTTGGGAATGACACCGTTGTTAACCTGTGATGTGTGGGAACACGCCTACTATCTGGATTATCAAAACAAGCGTCCTGATTTTGTGGAAGCGTTTCTCAACAATCTGATTAACTGGGACTTTGTGAATCAGCAAATGGCTGCGGCTTAACGATAATCCAGTGAAGTTGTCACGTCAGTAACAGTGACTAGCCCCGCCTGATCTGGATATCAGACGGGGCTTTTGGTAGTTTGGGTTCTTAATGTGCGATCGCGCCTATACAGAAAATGAACAGTAAAGACTTAGCCCAATACATTGAAGCGACAGACGGGATTGCCAAGCCTTGGCTGTTAGTGCAATTGCGTTTACGGAAACTCCAAGAGCGTAAAGCAACTATGACACCAGATGCCTATACTCGTGAGCTAGCTGAGATTCATCAGGATCTGATGAATCTGGGTGAGTGGTGGCATGGTATTGAAGCAGAGGTGTTTGGCTAATTGCAATCAGGTGATCCGTCTCACACAGGTTGCCTCAAAGTATCACGTTGAGCGAAAAAACGTCATCACAACCTTTTTCGCTATTTTTATTACATTAGAAGTATCGAGTTTGAGAATTTTTCGCTATACCTGTCCTAGGCGTGAAAATCACCGCTTTTAAGCCAAGACGGATTAATGGCAAAGGATAGGATTACTCAACTCTCAGAGAGATTTATCATTATAGTCAACTACTAACTCATAAACTTCGATTGTCCTAACGAGTCCCCTTGAGGTAACCCTCCATGTTTGACACAACCCAAATACTCATCGACAACTTTGTGGATCGGATTCGGGAAGGCTACAGCCGAACTTACGGCGGCTGGAAGTCTGACTATGCTGACATTATCGGCTGGGCGGGCGCCATGGCATTAGAAAATATTGCCAATAGTGACGCTCTCTACCACAATGTTGAACACACCATTTTAGTCACCTTAGTCGGACAGGAAATTCTGCGCGGTAAACATATCCGTGAAGGAGGCATTTCTTGTGAAGACTGGATGCATGCAATTATCTCCTTACTCTGCCATGATATTGGTTACGTTAAAGGAGTCTGCCGACAAGACCGATTAAGTGAAAACCGCTATGCCACAGGCGTAGATGGGGACAAGGTGAGTTTACCACCAGGGGCGACAGATGCCAGCCTCACCCCCTATCACGTTGATCGCGGTAAGCTGTTTATTGAAGAACGGTTTGGTGGCAATTTACTAATTGATGCCGAAGAAATTAAGCGGAATATTGAACTCACTCGTTTTCCTGTGCCAAGTGATCAAGATCACCTAGACACAAGTAACTGTCCCGGTTTAGTAAGATCTGCCGATTTAATTGGTCAACTCAGTGATCCGCGCTACTTGAAAAAAATTAGTGCCTTATACTACGAGTTTGAAGAAACGGGTGTGAATAAAGCCTTAGGCTATAGTCATCCAGGAGACTTGCGCCAGAACTATTCCAAGTTTTACTGGAGTGGGGTGTATCCCTACATTAAGGACTCATTGCGCTACTTAGAGTTGACGCTAGAAGGGAAGCAAATTGTGGCGAACCTTTATGCCAATGTGTTTGTGGTTGAACATGAACACCCCTCTCTCCATGCAACCGTTAGCGCCGCTTAAAAGACGGTAGGGGTACGACATGTCGTACCCCTGTCGTACCCCTACAAATGGTTCAACGGGAAAGCCTGGGTAAGTCTTGATATCCGAGTGTCTTCGTTACATAAAACCAACGATAAGGTTTCAGGTTTTGACAGCAAGCCCTAATTCGCGATCGCTGTTCGAGTCGCATTCAGGTTCTTTTGTTATAGTTGTGGATATTAGAAATAAATCTATCTCAAGTTAGATGTATGAACCGCGTCCCGGCTTTGACAATGGCTTTATTTCCTATGGAAGAGCCGATAGTAAAGCCTTTGCCATAAAGCTCTATCAACACCTGACTGAGTACGGCTTAAAAATTTGGTTTGACTTTGAAAATATTCCTCTGGGCGTAGATTTTCAAAACCAAATTGATGATGGGATTGAGAAGGCGGATAACTTCCTGTTCATCATTGCTCCCCATTCGATCAACTCCGCCTACTGCCGTAAAGAAATCGAACTGGCAATTAAGTACCACAAGCGGATTATCCCGTTGCTGCACGTCGAACAGATTAGTCGTGATACCTGGCAACAACGGAATCCCCAAGGAACGGATGCTGACTGGGATGCTTACCAAGCAAAGGGACTGCATTCCAGCTTTCCCAATATGCATCCGGCAATTGGCAAAATTAATTGGGTGTATTTTCGTGAGGGAATTGACGACTTTGAGCAGTCGTTCTCCGGATTACTAGAACTATTCGCAAGGCACAAGGATTACGTACATCAGCACACGTATTTCTTAGATAAATCACTAGCCTGGGAAAGGCAGCACAAGGGATCACAACATTTGCTCATTGGTGAGGAACGAAAGCAAGCCGAAGCATGGCTGAAGGTGCGCTTTAAAGACGAGCAGCCCCCCTGTACTCCCACAGATTTACACTGTGAGTTTATCAGCGAAAGTATCAAAAATGCCTATAACCTGATGACTCAGGTGTTCCTCTCCTATGCCTACGAAAATGAGGCAGTGATGCGGCAGATTCGCACCAGTCTGTGGCGTGCAGGATTTACAGTTTGGACGAATACCTCTGATATTCAAACAGGGGAAACCTTTGAGGCAGCGATTAAGCAGGGTGTAGCCCAAGCAGATAACTTAGTCTATTTGCTCTCACCTGACTCCCTGAACTCTACCTACTGTCAGCAAGAATTAAACTATGCTTTAGCGCTGAATAAGCGGATTATCCCTGTGCTGGTGAGTCCTGTTGAGCCGGAGCAAATCCCGCCAGAATTGCGCTCGTTACATTATATTGATCTGACTGATAATCTACACGAAGAAGATTACCGTCTTGATGAAAGCCAACTGATCAACATACTGGATCACGAGGCAGTATACTACCACGAGCATAAGATTTTCTTAGCTAAGGCGCTCAAGTGGCAGCAGCAGAACCGCAACTCCAGTATTTTGCTGCGGGATTATAATCTGCGCCGTGCTGAAGCTTGGTTGCAGGTGGCGAAAAAGAGGACTCAACATCAGCCAACAGCTTGGCACGAAGAATTTATCACTGAAAGTCTGCGACAGCCGCCGGAAGTGTCCCATGATGTGTTTATTTCCTATTCTGATGCTGACTCAGACTTTGTGCGTAAGCTGAATGATGCGTTACAGATGCAGGGTAAAACGACGTGGTTTGACCAGGAAAGTATTCCTACCCAAGCGGACTTGCCCCAGGATAGAGCTTCAGGAAGTGACAGCATTGCCTTGCAGCTAGTCATTGATCAGGGTATTGAACGGGTTAAGGGTATTGAACGAGCTAATACAATTGTCGCGGTGATTTCTCTTCCTTTTGTTAACGATGCTGATGTGGCTAAGGAGTTAGCTTATGCCCAGACGCTGAATAAACGAACGGTTGCCATCTTGCATCAAGAAACAGCCACAGCCGAACTTCCCTTGGCTTTAGAGAACGCCCACTGGATTGATTTCCGTAAACACGGCGGTGAATTTTTACCCAATTTTGGCGAATTAATCCGGACGCTAGATAGTGATCCGGACTATACACGCACTCACACTCGGTTGCTGGTGAAGGCGATGGAGTGGACACAAAAGGGACAGGATGATAGCTTTTTGCTGCGAGGGAAAGATTTAGTCGCCTCTAAGCAATGGTTACAGGAATCAGCCGACAAGCAACCGAAGCCCACGGCGCTACAACTAGACTACATTAAAGCTAGCCGAGAACTGCCCTATCGCAAAATTAAGCGGCGTTCGGTGGTGTTGACGAGTGCTTTCGTTTCGCTGCTGGTGGTTGTGGCTCGGTTTTTGGGGGGGATGGAGTCGGCTGAACTGAGAGTCTATGATCAGTTAATGCGGTTACGTCCCAGTGAAGCCCAAGATGAGCGTTTTTTAATCGTTGAGGTGGATGCTGCCAGTAGTGAGGCACTCCGGCGAGACATAATTGCGGAGCGTTATCAGCCGGGAATTGGTACAGTTCCAGACAAAGCTCTCGATGAAGTGTTAGCCATCTTATCGGCACATCAACCCCGACTGATTGGCTTAGATTTTTACCGAGATTATCAGGCACAGCCAGAGTTAGCGGAACGTTCGTTCCCGCCCGAATATCCAGCGTTGGTTTCGTCTTACCGTCAATGTCTACTGTTGTCCCATTAGAGAGAGTAACTGTCTCTACAATTCCATTTTTCTCGTCCGCGCCAGTAATCTTGATATCACCCGTAACCGTGACGCTACCCCCGGCGAAAATATGTAAGGAAGCCCCAGTATAACTATCAAAACTGACATCTCCACTTGCCCGAATCACCGGATCATTAGGGCTTGACAAACTCCCCAGACTACTATCCAACTGCTCAATCCGAAAACTCCCCCCACTCCAATAATGAGCATCGCCGCTTACAGGATTAGCGGAACGCAGCACCATATCCCCACCGGAAAACAACCCACTATCGGGATGATTCAAGGCAAAAATATCAACCGCCTGATTCCCCTGCACCACCAATTCACCACCCGCCTCAGCAATGAACGGATTACTCACACTATCTCGAATCTCTACCGTATCCGTTGCCAACAGGGTTAAATCCCTCCCCGCTTCCAACTGCCCCGACAACGTGAGACGATTCCCGACTAAACTAAAATCTTGCCCTACCCTTAAATTTCCCTGATTAATAATCTCGGCTTGAGGCTGACTCACCCCATACTGCAACCCCGGAGTAACATTCATCGTCAACAACGGTGGCGCTTCGGGATTCGTCGCACTAAAACTACTCCCATCCGAGAAATTAAACCCATTTCCCGTAGAAGCTACAAAGGAACCCGCCACATCCAACCGCGCATTCGGTCCAAACACAATCCCATTGGGATTCACTAAAAATAAATTAGCATTTCCCAATACCCCCAAAGTTCCCAAAATAGTCGAATCATTCTCCCCCGTCACCCGACTCAGGATATTTTCAATCCCCCCAGGATTGGCAAAATAAACCTGTTGTCCGTCTAATACGTTAAACTCAGTAAAGCTGTGGAACAAATTGACCCCTCGCGCTGCTCCACCCTCAATCCGATCAATCTCTACACCTTTGATAAAGCGAGACCCTTCACTCCCCAAGGTAGCATCCGGGATAATCTGAGCCGACACTGGGTTAAACCAAATACCAACGCCCAGCTTAATCACTAACCCACTGACCAGACAAAACCGCATACTCATCCTAGTTAAACTCATCAGAGCCATAAATTGATTGATTAATTAGCAGCCGTATGTAGCGATAGAACTGGAGAATGAAGCAATTGAGACATTTCTGCTTCAACCCAATATGGCACTCCTGATAAGCTTGAACTCGTCTACGTTAACGCCGTGAATGTCTCTAAGCTGTTCGGCATTTAAACCATAATGTCAAGAATTGCGAAATACTTGTAGTGCGTTAAGCGAAGCCATGCCGCAGGCTTTGCATCTTGCTCGCTACCCATTCCCAATTTCAATGCGTGACAGCTTAAACTATACACATCTAATAGCGATCCATGCACCCGTTGTTCTTAATTGTTCCTTCTCGCTGTCCCCAAGCAGCTAACTTGGGTTTGAAATTTTCCTCGCTTTCAATTATTATAATCATCCTTTTCCAGATATAGGGATATTCCCGATTTCCATGGGTAGAGACGCGCCATGGCGCGTCTCTACATCAATGATATGACACCAATGCACGTCGGTGCGCCCCTACGGTGATCACCGTTCATTGATCTAAAACCTCTAGTACCGCCTTGGGTGATAATTTATCCTTAAACCAAATAATCTGGGCAGGCACACGTTCCAGCTTAACCCCAGCTTTATCCAAATTAAGTCGCTCAGAAATTGCCAAAATTAAATTATCACAAGCCGCCCGCCGGACTTGAGAAAATTTCTTTTGCAGGTAGTCGGGACGCCAAAACCCAACAATTTCTAACAACATATCTCGCCCGTCGGGATGCACCAACCGAAAATCAGGAATCATCACACTCCCCGGAATCGGAATCAGATCCACTTCTCGTTCCAGAATCCACTCTGTTTTCAGCGAGTCCCAACGGTTGGCAAAGGATGCCTCAATCATACTGTCGTAAGGCTTACCCGGGGGATAATGAGTGACCAACCCACACTTATCATTCAGGCAAAATCGCCCGGATTTCCACGTTCCCGTGTAGGGATCACGCATTTGTAACGTGGCTTTTAGACTCCAACGAGTAACATGGAGTAGAGCCGGAATCAGTTTCGCGATCGCGAGTCCATAGCGGGTACTGGTTTTAAATAAACTGGCAGGTCCATCAATAGTAATCGTAAACCCGTGATCCGCATCGCCTTCAATATAAGTCATTAAGCCAAATAACTTTAAATAACGAAACAGTAGTTTATATTCCCCCGGTACATTCCGATGAGCATTGAGAACCATCTCAGAGGCTTTGTAGAAAATCCCCTGGACTTGAGATAAGTTGTAACGGTGCAGCAAGGCTTCCGGCGCGGGATCATCAAACTGGGTGAGAATCCGATTTTCCGGCAAATCCGCATAAAGCCCTGTTCTAATTTGCGACGGTAGCACCTCTTGGTGTAATTCTTGAGTAAGCGTACTACTGAGGGTTTCCAGAGTCGCTTCCGTAGCGGCGCGACAGGGGAGGGATTGAGCAGATAGGGTAAAAACCCGTTGTCGCAGTTCTTTTGGTTCCAGGGGACTAACAATTTCAAAGGTACTGAAGTTATTTTTGAGCAGATGTGCTAGTCCCCGTTTGAGGCGATAATCAGGACTATCCCCTTCTAATTCAGAAAGCTGGCTCTTGAGTTGACCTTGGGTATGACCCACCGCCTCCCGGAAACAGGTGATTAAATCCGTGGCGATATCACAGGTTCGTGGGTTAATCGGCAACCGCTTGGGGATGATCTGTTCCCCATTTTGTCGATAAATTAGCAGTGGTGTGGGTAACATGAGCTATTTGTCTTATGTCAGTGGTCATTAGTCTTATGTCTTATGTCATTGATTATTAGTCACCACTTCACTATCCGTTACATAATTTCAAGACTAAACTATGAGTACAACATTATCGATGAGGCAGACACCTGCCCATACTATCTACAGAGTGCTAGAGTGCAGACCTGATAGCTATAGAGATTGGTTAAATCAAGGGCATGGATTGCGCGATGAAGGACGCTATGAAGAGGCACTGACCAGCTATAATCGGGCTTTAGACTACAAGCCCCATGATTTTTGGGCGCTGTACTGGCGAGCCGATGTTTTAGATGCATTGGGACAGTACTCGGAAGCGTTAAGCAGTTATGACCAAGCTTTAGCCGAAAAGCCCACCGATTACTGGAGTTGGTGTCAACGCGCCACGGTACTGCGAGAATTACAACGCTACGAAGACGCGATCGCCAGTTATGATCACGCCCTGGATACTCGACCCGATGACTATTGGGCTTGGTACAATCGAGGACGGGTAGCGCTAGAAGATTTGGATTGGTACAAGGAAGCGATTACCTCCTTTGAGGAAGCCCTGAAGCTTCGACCAACCGATTACTGGAGTTGGTATCGCTTAGGTGACGCCCAGCGGCATTTGGCACGGTATGGAGAGGCAATTGCCAGTTATGAAAAAGCCTTAGAAACCCAACCCGATGATTATTGGGCATGGTACCGACGGGGAGATTCCCTGCGACGATGGGGATGCTTAGAAGACGCCTTAGCTAGCTATGATCGGGCGTTGGAAATCAAACCCACTGACCCCTGGAGTTGGTATCAGCGCGGGGAACTACTACGGAAACTGGCTCGATATCCCGAAGCCGTGGCGAGTTATGACCAAGCATTAGCCTCTGATCCAGACGACGAATACGCCTGGTACAATCAAGCCTGCTGCTATGCCTTACTGGGAAATCAAGAGGGTGCGATCGCGAGTTTACAAGCCGCGATTCGCCTGAATCCCAGCGAATATCTCACCTTAGCCCAAACTGACTCAGATTTTGATCATCTACGGGGACATGAGCCGTTTGCCGCGTTGCTCAAGGGGTGATGGGATGATGGGGTGATGGGGTGATGGAGCAATTTAAAACTCAACCGATAAATCGAAAAGTTATCGTTATGGGATTGGTCATGGTTCATGGTTCATAGTTCATGGTTCATTGGTCATTTAGGAGCGATCCGCAGCGCATCAATGTCCATGTAGGGGCGACCCGCTTGCATTAATTCTCAACGGTAGTCCACTCAATCCGATCGGGTCGCCCTGTGTCCGAAGGTGCAAGCGATCGCGTAAACTATCATGGTTCATGATTGATGTTTCATTGGTCATCCTCTCCCCCCAGCCTAGTCTCAAGGGGCGGGTAAGACAGATAAAAAGGAGACAGGGTGTAGGGTGTGGGGTATGGGGTTATGGGGTATGGGTAAATTCACTCCTGTTAACAATCTCTTGGACAGACTTGGAGAGCATCAAGAGCCTCATTTTTTTTATCCCGAAGATCGCATCTACCCTCCTACTCCATCTCCCTTGCCGGATTGCCTGTTCGGTCATGTTTTGTGATAATCTAGTGAAGTCTAGTCCTTCTATGTGCCCCAGCGATCTCTCACGCTAGGGTTTCCTCAACTGTTGAAGGCAGTCGCGTCTCTACATGCTTCCCCTAGAGGAGTATGTCACTGTAGTTATCGGTTTTTTCCCAAACATTATCGCTAAAGCCTGCCCCTGAAGATAATAATGACCTTAGAAATGACCTTAGAAATGACCTTAGAAATGTAGAGACGTAGCATGCTACGTCTCTACACGATTATTGGTTTGCTTCAGTTGACACCAATGACAGCTAGGCATCCTTACCCGTTCAGGTTCTTGTCCGCAACAACCCTACAGTAATCAGTAAAGGTTGTTACGGGAAGACATCGAAACAGTTACTCAAAAACAGGTGCTGCTTCCTTCACTTCACGCGGCGCATTGGGAAACTTCTTGAAGTTTTCCACAAATCGTTTCGCCAAATCCTTCGCTTGTGTCTCGTAGGCTTGGGGATCACTCCAGGTGTTTTGGGGATCGAGAATGCTGCTGTCAACACCGGGAACTGATTTTGGCACTAAGATCTTGAAGATGGGATGGTGATAGTATTGCACCTTTTCCAACTCGCCACTCAACGCCGCCGCAACCATGGCGCGACTGTCTTGAATCCGGATACGTGTGCCAACGCCGTAAGGTCCACCTGTCCACCCAGTATTCACTAAATAGACATTGGCATCATATTTCACCAGTCGTTCAAATAACATCTCGCCGTAGACAGTTGGCGACAGAGGAAGGAACGGTTGACCGAAACAAGCGGAGAATGTGGCTTGGGGTTCCGTAATTCCCCGTTCTGTACCCGCGAGTTTGCTGGTGTAACCTGACATGAAGTGGAAAATTGCCTGATTATTGGTCAGCTTGGTAATCGGGGGTAATACTCCAAAAGCATCTGCGGTGAGGAAAATAACGGTTCCGGGATGACCACCGATCCCCGGAATGACACAATTAGGAATATAATCGACTGGATACGCGACTCGTGTATTTTCCGTGAGGCGACCATCATCATAGTTGGGATCGCGGGTGGCTGGGTCGAGAACTACGTTTTCCATCATTGACCCGAAGCGAATCGCTGACCAAATTTGGGGTTCATTTGTCCGCGACAGCCGAATGGTTTTGGCGTAACAACCTCCTTCAAAGTTGAAGATACCCCGTTCTGACCATCCATGTTCGTCATCCCCAATTAGATGCCGTGTGGGATCAGCTGATAAGGTGGTTTTTCCTGTACCCGAAAGTCCAAAGAATAACGCGGTGTTCCCTTTTTTGTCCATGTTGGCGGAACAATGCATGGGCAGAACATCGCGCTTCGTCATCAGATAATTCATGAATGAGAATGCCGATTTTTTGATTTCACCGGCATAGCGCGAACCGCCAATCAAAACCAGCCGTTTGGCAAAGCTGACGACAATAAAGGCTTCACTATGGATACCATTAATTTCTGGGTCTCCCTGTAAACCAGGAATCGCAATGATGGTTAATTCGTGGTTATGGGTATTCAGTTCTTCTGGAGTGGGGCGGAGGAACATTTGATGGGCAAACAAATTTTGCGAGGCGAGTTCGTTAATAACTCGTACACCCAGGCGGTATTGCGGATCAACGCCGACATACCCATCAAAGATAAACAGATCTCTGCCTTGCAAATAAGCCAACATCTGTTTATAAAGTAAGTCAAATTTTTCCTGTGATATGGGAACATTGACTTTATTCCAGTTCACTTCCTCATGCAGCCCTGGCTCATCAACGATGAATTTATCCGCAGGAGAACGTCCAGTGTATTTCCCTGTCTCTACACAAAGAGCGCCATTGGCAGCGAGAACGCCTTCATGCCGTTTTAGGGCTTCTTCAATAAGCTGGGGAACCGGGAGATTGTGATACAGATGACCAAGGTTCCTTAATCCCAGAGATTCGAGTCCATAACTCCCATCATTCATGTGAGGATTGACTTCAGATAATGTTTGATAGACGTGGTTCAACGTTTTCAGTTCAGATTCCAATTCGTAAGTATTTTCGTTCATATCAGCACCTTCTACACTCTATAAGCGTGAACTTGCGTTTGCCATAAGAAATATTTCCTAGGTTTATTTGTATCAGAAAAATCGTGTTGTATTTTACGAATTCACAATTATTTAAATTAGTTAATATTTTTTGTTTACTTTTTGTAAATATAAATGAGCATCAGTCTTCTTCCTGCTTAAATCCTAAAATTTGTCAAGCTTAAATGGTGCAAATGTCAACTTTTAATGACAATTCAGCTTGGCTAATTATCGGGAATATATTATGCTGGCAAGAGGTATAATACACTATTGTCGGAACAGATCAATGTTCCTTGGTTTATCATGGTTGATAAACTTAGCGGCAACGACGCTATACGGCTCGACCCAAAATCCTCCTAAATGGTAACATTCGCTACTTATAAGTAGGTGAGGACAATTAAAGTTAACGGCGTAAATCGTCATTAGTCATTGGTCATTTGTCATTTGTAAGGGTTTGAGGAACATTCACAGAACTTAACATAGTTCGGTTTATTTCCACCGACCTACTTACCTCCCTTTTATGACGAGGGGCGGGTTTTGCTGAGAGGTTATCGGTAGGATTCCAACATTAAATGGCTAAACCCGCCCCTACAATTAACAAACTAGTTGATCATCTAAAGATACAAATAGATTCTGTCTCTACAGGACACTTTAAATCAGCAAGTGGATTACCCATTAGGGATAGTCCAGAAATAATTTAGAACTATTGAACTATTGATGAGTTTGGCTAAACGATACTCAAAGTTGTAACAGGGTTTTTACCCAACGCGCTTGCTCAAGGGAACCGGGAGGCGAAGCATCTGGTGAGATTCTGACGCTCGTTCCTCGCTATAGCTTCGCTTTTCCTAGACATGATAGAACGCAACTTTGGTATCACTCATCCCCCTACCAACTCGGTTTCAAGACTTCCCGTGAAAAGTCAGCTAGGGGAGAAGGCGATCGCACGATAAACTCTCTGGGAGGATGGATTGCACTCCCGCCTTTTTCGTCAAGATTAATGTAGCTAAAGAAAAATACCGCCAAATGATCGATTAAACTGGCAAAGAACCTACTCTTGTGTCTATCGCCCTCTCTGATGAGCCGAAGTTTTCCCCTCTCTAAACTCTCCCGGACATTTTCTTGGGCATTACTGATCGCGATCGCGATCGCAGTCCTGTTAAGACTCGTTAACTTAAGTCACCGAGAATTTTGGTACGACGAGGTGTTGTCCCTGCTCCTGTCTACGGGTCAAAAAACGTCCTATTCCACGCCGAAGGAGTTGCCTGTTACCTTAGCTGACTATACCCCATTACTGAGTTTACCTGTAGAAAACGGTATTGGTGCTATCCCAGCCACTTTAAAAAAGTTACTCCAAGGATTAGCTGGTGAACCCCATCCGCCTCTATTTTTTCTGGGTCAACATCTTTGGTTACGACTGTTCGGTAATGGGGTAGCGGCTACGCGCAGCTTAAACGTTTTCTTTAGTATCGGTGCAATCGGTAGCGCTTATGGTTTAGGTCGTCGTTTGCTGGGTCATCAAGGCGGTTTGTTATTGGCGGCTCTTTTAGGCACTAATGCTTATTATCTCTTTCACTCGCTCAATGTCCGCATGTATGGTCCACTATTGTTGTGGGTGATTCTTAGTGCTTGGGCGGCGCTGGAATTGATTGAACCCAAAAGGCTAACGGTTCCAGATAAAGAATACAAGGATGGTGAGGGATCAAGTTTCTATACTAAACTCTTATGGAATCTAGTCTTCATTGGCTCAATCGCCGCAGGTTTCCTCACCTTTTATTACTTCGCCTTTTTTATTGTCGCTCTGGCTATCTTAGTCTTATGGTTAGATCGGCAACATTGGTGGCAACACGGACTCCGGTTTGTGGCGGGGATCATATTAATGATTCCTTGGGTGTTATGGGGAACCCGACAACAACTACGAAATGCTGATTTAGAGCGGTTTGGCGGGACTCAAACCTGGATGGAAACCGTAGGGAAACACCTCGAAGGAGTGACGCAAACCCTAGGTATTCATTTAGTGTTAGGAGATTGGGTTACCAGTTTACCCCTTGTCAGTGCTACTATCGCTGGGATAGGCGCGATCGCACTCTTGGTTGTCTGTAGTATCAGGCTATGGCGTCAGCATCACTACAGGGTTTTGGGTGTGGCGTTACTATTGGGGATTTTTCCCCTTGTCCTGGCGTTAATGGTGGATATCCTCAAAGGTCAGTTTACCGTTGGTTTTGGCTGGGGGCGATCGATGATCTTTATTTTACCCGGATGCTTGCTCTTAATCGCCGCCTGGATTGAGCGGACAATGGGAAAATGGCGACCCCTCGCCGCCGCGATAGTGTTAGGGTTCTATCTAGTGATCAGTATCGGGGATTTCACATTACGCGATCGCCGGATGTTCCATCAAATTGCCGACATCATTGAGCAAGAACCGACAACTCCTACCTTAATCGCTATGAATTCTCAGGCTTGGGGTCACGTCCTCCGTTTAGCCTATTATATTCCCCCAGATTTGCCCGTCACCTTACTGGCGCAACCTCCCGCGAAACTGGCTCCGGTATTAGAGAAAACCTTGAATACTCAAACGGGCAATTTTTCTCGTGTACTCTGGTTAGATAGCGGTGATCCGATATGGTCAAAGCCCAAAACAGAAGCCGAAAAACTGACGTTTCAACAAAACATCCAGACCACTTTAAAGCCTCAATACCAGTTGGTAGAAACCCAGCCACTGGTGGGAACAATGGAAGAAGACCAATTCACTGTTCACCTCTATCAACGTTCTCAATAAGTCGGAGAGAAAGATGAAAGTTAATGGATTTGATCGTCTTATGTCTTATGTTATACTCGCTCCTGCAAAGAAACAAACTACGTCTTACTCGCTGCACGAAATGCAATAAAGCTGCTTAAATCAAACGTTAAAAACAGCTAATGAATGTCAATCCCCCGAATTCCCTGCTTCCTGTTCCGTCCGGTTCCTTTGTGGTTCCGGATGTAACTACTGTCTTAGCGACAACAAAAGAAGGTCCCTTACAGTTTTCCCTAATTATTCCCACGTACAAAGAAGCGAAGAATATTCCCCAGATTGTCGAGCAATTGAGCCGATTACTCGATTCCCAATTAGCGGGGGACTATGAACTGATTGTCGTCGATGACAATAGTCCAGACGAAACCTGGAAAGTGGCGATGGAACTCACGGCGGATTATCCTCAGCTACAAGTGATGCGGCGGATTGAGGAACGGGGACTCTCTACCGCCGTGATTCGAGGATGGCAAGTGGCGCGGGGAGAGGTTTTGGGGGTAATTGATGCGGATCTCCAGCATCCCCCCGAACTGTTATTGCAGCTATGGAGTGAGATCCAACGGGGTGCAGATTTAGCCGTTGCGAGTCGCCATGTTGAAGGTGGTGGTGTGAGTGATTGGAGTATTATCCGCCGCTTTTTATCCCGTGGCGCTCAAACGATTGGCTTAATCCTCTTACCGGGAGTCATCGGGCGGGTTTCTGACCCCATGAGTGGTTATTTTATGGTGCGCCGTCAATGTTTAGTCGGTCGTCCTCTGAGTCCCCTAGGATACAAAATTTTAATTGAAGTCTTGGGTCGAGGGAAAGTTCCTTGGATTGGGGAAGTGGGGTATGTGTTTCAAGAGCGTCAAGCGGGGGAAAGTAAGGTTACGTGGAAACAGTATGTAGAGTATTTGCAACACTTACTACGCTTACGTTTATCCTTGGGTCCTATTGGTCGATTTATTCGCTTTGGTGTAGTCGGTTTCAGTGGCGTATTTGTGGATATGGGGATATTTTATCTGCTGCGAGAGCAAGCGGGATTGGGATTAACCCGCAGTGCGATTCTGTCAGCTGAAGTCGCGATTCTCAATAATTTCTTGTGGAATGATTTATGGACGTTTGGCGATATTTCTCGACATCAACGGGGATGGCGTCAGCGACTGGAGCGATTTTTAAAGTTCAATTTAGTCTGTTTAGCCGGACTCATTCTCAATGTGTTACTGGTGAATTTGTTGTTTAATGTCTTTGGCATCAATGAATATATTTCTAAGTTAATCGCGATCGCGGCGGTGACGGTGTGGAATTTCTGGATAAATCTTAAGCTGAGTTGGCGCGTCACAGATGTGCGACGATAATATCATTCATCTGTTCAATATTCTGGAAACTGACTTTGATATTGGTTTTCGGGGAGAAACTGAGCCGAGCGCATGAGACGGTTGAGGGTGCGGAACGAGGAAGCGATGGCTAGCTAATCCAGATCAACCTTTCGCAAGCGATTATAACTGTAAAAGATGGCTGATGTAAATAAAACAAACAACCCTGCTATAATCATCAAAAAACCAATTCCACGCCCTTGACCCGTTTCAATTAACTGTCCAACGCTGTTAGCCAACAACCCATCATCGGATAGAATCGGTTCAAAGATTCGGTCTGCTAGTGGACTGGCACTAAGATTACCAAAAGCCAAGGTTAGACCCGTTACTGTGCTGAATAATGAGAGTACACGCCCCTGAACATTGGGGTTTACGCTAGTTTGCCAAATTGTCTGATTAGTACCTAAAATAATTGGCAAGGTAAAAAACGACAGAGAAAGACCAACAGCGATTGTAGAGATATTGGGTTTAACTCCAGCGATAATTAAACCTATTCCATTTAATGCAGAAAACATAAACAAAGCAGAAGTTGATTGTTTTCCACCACCCCAAATACTCATAAAGATACTCCCAGCAACCATTCCACAACTCGCAAACGAAATAACAGTCCCAAATGTCGTCGTTGAGGAAAAGGATAAGACCAGTGGATTAATTAAAACGCTAGTCATCCCATCAACAAAGAAATGAACGCTCATGAAGACTAATAACATAACCAAAAATAGGCGAGATGAAATGATTTTCCATCCGTAAATAATCTCCTGAATAATTGCCGCATCTCCCTCAGCTGAGATGGTGCTGGGTTTAGGTTGAGGAATCTGAATCACTAAGAGTGTAAACAATCCAATGAGATAAGTAGAGAAATCAATGAGCAGCAAACCCTGAAGCTTGAAAGTGGCAATGATTACACCAGCAAGGATTGGTGCAGAAAGTTGTCCGACTGCTGTGCTGAACTGAATCAAGCCATTAGCTCTTCCAATCCAATTTTTGGGAACCATCATGGGTAAAGCTGCTGACTTAGCCGTCATTTGAAAAGAACCACACACTGAAGTAAAAAATGCAGATAGATAGGTATGCCAGACTTGTAGATGATCCGTAAGTAGTAGTAAAGCGAGTGTTAGTGTGATAAAAGCCGCAGCTAGGTCACTAAAAATGATGATCCATTGTCGATTCCAGCGATCTACAAAGGCACCAACAAAAGGAGTAATTAATACACCAGGTAAGGTTGTAAGAAATATAACTAAACTTAGTTGTGTAACCGTATGAGTGTGTTGATAAACCCAGATACCTAAGCCAAAACCCGTAAGACGATTTCCAATTTCAGACAGAGACTGTCCCAGCCAGAAGAGAGTAAAGGTAGGGAGTTCACGAACAAGTGCAAATGGTTGACTGACAGATTTCATAATTCAGATCAAGAACTGGTGAGAATATCAGAGGCTTGGGAGGGCAATAAACAATGAAATAGTTCGTTTTTTTATCCAAACTAAAGGAGTTTATCGTTCTTTATATACCTATTTCAACTATCATCAAAATTAATCAAAAAATTGGCACAACAAATCCTATAAGAAAAGATACTACTTACCATAAAACTTCAATTCAGAGATATTTATCCGAAATAAAACCTGAGAAATTTTCTAGGTATAATGCTTATACTGAAATAGTTTCATACTTGTGCTAGGTGACAAATGATTAGTAAATAATATCTAACATTTATCCAGCTTAAAACATTGCCTATTACTTAAAAAACTAATAGTTCAGATCAATAATTTTAATAATATTGCGATAGGTTTCTTCGTTTTATTTCTTCCTTATTTAGGGTACGGTATTTATGTGCTTTTGAGCAACCACAATTAGAGGATCTAAAAATGGGCAATTTATAGATTTTTTTTGTGTCAACAAAAACTTATTTAATAAATGTATTTCTGTGCAACCAGCTATCAAACACTCTGTTTTATACTTCTTTTTCATCCTCTCTAAAAATTGAAGATTAGATTGACTAGAATAAGCCCTAGGATAAATTTTAATGTGATAAATCATGTTGTGAATATTCTCTTGATCTTCATCATCCAGAAGAACAATGTATTTTTTTGCTCGTTGCCATAAATTATTGTCTTGGAATATTTTTAACTTTCGTGTTCCATGGGTACACAGCAATAAATGATTTTCTTGTCGTTCTAGAACCTCATTTAGGATCACGTCTACCAGTGAAATAATTCGCTCTCTTAGTTGAATTGGAAGCTGGGGCAATAGATAATGAGATGTTATACAACAGATGATAATTCTCGAAACCTGTAAATCACATAATTGATATAGAGCATTAGTTAAATTATTCAAGAGCCAATCATATTCTCCTCTTAGTAAAACCTCCGTTCTATCAGGAAAACTTGGATCGGAATAAAGCAGCACTTTAGGTGCTATTTGTTCTTTTTCTCCGAAAATATTATATTCATAGATTGTTTTGATAAACTCTGCTGATGCTAAGGGACCCATCCCGCCTAATATTCCTAACATATTTATAGTTTACCTTCCTAAATCCAAAACGTTTTGGTCTATATAAAACTGACATCGCCGCCTAAAAACGCTTCTCCTCAATCGTGATAACAACTATCATCAACTAACCGCATGAATGGTGCAAGAGTTGCTGTCCTGCTGTCGGTTATACCTGGGCCATTAGAGACCCATAACCAATGCGCTCAATGTCACTGATTCGGATCATTTCCTTGAATGTTCATTCCTGAGTTTAAGTTTTTTAAGGAATCAGGAAGTTTTAGCTCCTCTTGAGACGAAAGTTGAACTCGGCGTCGTTCGCGAGAAATCTTTGTGATTTTAGGTGCATCAATTTTCGTATCGGCAGTAACTTTCATTTTATCAATGATGACAGCCAAAGCGGCGGGAGTAGGAGAGGAAAACAGAGTACGCAAGGGAAGTTCCAGATCAAAAGCCTCTCGCAACCGAGAAACCAGTTGAGTCGCCAACAGGGAATGCCCCCCGATGTCAAAGAAATTCTCCTCCACCCCAACAGCCTC